>CAZEZI010000017.1:0-26337 GCA_964516315.1 uncultured Thioalkalispiraceae bacterium | reverse complement strand
AAAATCAGGCATAACCCCTGCCAAATGGCGAAGTTATGGTTCAGAGGACAAGTTTGATATCTGAGGCATAACATTTCCAGGAATCAGGCATAACTTCGCCAAAATAAGTCATTTTGATAAGGAAAATGACCCTATTTGGGCTTTGAAATAAAGTTAATCAGGCATAATATTGCCTAAGTATAAAGAATCAGGCATAAAAGCTGTTTAGGTTTAAGTGCCTTTTAACTAATTGATTCTAATAGAATTATATTACATATATTTTAAATTTTTATCAAGATATACAGCTCAAATGACTCCATTATCTTAATTTTGTTTAGTCTAGGTCAGATTCATGCTTAGATTAATTTAAGATAAAGCCTCAGTTCGATTTATCTATTTCAGAATTAAGATGGTTATGTTCTTCTTGCATCGTTTTCGTTTCAATATGCTTAATATCTTCGCCTGATAGCTCGCTAACGCTTAGCACAATACGTGCTCGTTTTCGGAGTTGCTTATAATCCTCTGAACTCATGAGAGCTAATTTATCTCGTCCATTTTTGGTAATAATTATAGATTCTTTGAGGGCTAGGTTTTGGTAATAATCCAAATTATGTTGGAACTCTTGGGATGTTATTTTAAACATGATGTTACTCCATATGAAATAATAGCTACATATGGAAATGCAACTACTATTATTAATCATTTAGTTAATCAAATTGTCTTGATTTAACTAAGATATAATAGGAATTTAAGCATGTAACGTCTATTCTTCAAAAGCCCACTCAGAAACACCTTTATTCAGAAGTTCACTTTTGTTATTTAGAAACAATTGTTTTGCTCGTGGATTTCCTGTCGCATCGTCAGAAAAGTCTATATTCCATTGTCGAAGAAAGTAACCGATTAAACATATTTTCAATTTTATAGATTTAATATTTTTTTTAATATCGTAATCCATTATTATCGTTTCAGGATGCTCACTTTTTGGATGCGGGACAAGTTGAATAGTTACTTCTTTATTCCATTCTGTATCATCATCTAATAATATATTGGATGAATCCGTTTCTTTTGCAGATTTAAAACGAGTTAAATTATAATCTCGATATTCATTGTTTTTATAATCGTAACATCGAACATGCCATCGTAGACCATCATGTACTATAGTCATAGGCGATAACTCACGCGTCTGACTTCCGCTAGATAATGAAACATAGTCAGTTTCCATTTTACTGTGCTGGAATATACACCTTGTTATTGTTGATACAGTTTTTAATGAAAGATTTCGCTTGATACTAGAATCAATCCAGCTTGGTAATCGTTTTGCATGATTTGAATCAATTGCTATAGCTCTTTCTCCAGCCAAAGAAAATAATGCTTGGTTAATGTCATGTTTAAACAGTGTTTTACCATTAGTATAAACATAACACTTCTTTCGGAGATCGTATTCTATAACTTTGGGTGCGATTTCCACATATGATGAAAAATCTTTAGTAGCGGCTGGCTCACTTATACCAAATCTAGCCACTAAATCTTTACGTCTAACTTGACCGGTAAACAAGGCCAAGAATTCGATATAAAATAACCGTTCTCGTTGTGTGTCGCGTAATGATTCCATTTATAGTCCACCAAGTAAAATAAAAGCATAGTACTATATTAGCATATTATTTATTATATGATATATTTTATCAGGTCATAAAAAATAGTTGTATAAAATATAATCATGTGTATAATGGAATTATTAGCACTCTCATTGGTAGAGTGCTAAAACAAAGTAGGTATAATTGAAAATGACAAAGCTGCATGTAAATCATACAGATATCGCCCGATTTGCTGACGAGAGAATTAATTTAAAGCAAGAAAACGCTACCGTTTTACGAAAACAAGCTCAAAATCTACGAGAAAAGTTGAAATCACATATAGCAGAACACCCAGATTTTGTCTTGAGGAAGATAATGCTTTCGGGGAGTTTAGCTAAAGGAACTGCTCTTAAGTCGACGAGTGATATAGATATGGCAATTTATGTCAGTGTTGATGATGTACCTAATGTAGACGATATAGCTGAATGGTTAGCTGAAAAATTACGTGAACTATATCCACAAATGAGCCATGGACAAATTAAACCACAACGGTACTCTGTGTGTGTTTCTTTTAGTGGTACTGGTCTTGATATAGATATTGTGCCAATACTGTATGACGGTGATCCACAATGGCGTGGTAATCTTGTTTCACAACACGATGGCTCATTACTTATGACGAGTATTCCAATGCACTTGGAATTTATACGCGCTCGTAAAACTAAAACAGATCGACACTACGCGCAATTGATTAGATTAATAAAGTTTTGGGCAAAACGAAAGAAGCTTGAAAATTCAAACTTTCGTTGCAAGTCATTTTTGGTTGAGTTAATCGTTGCTCATTTGTTTGACCATAATCGCTTGACAATTGATGATTACCCACTTGCGTTAAAGCAGTTTTTTGATGAAATTGCTTCTGGTTTACTCGATGAACCAATTATCTTCAGTGATTACTATAAACCTGATTCAGTTCCAAAATTGGATGATATTGTGAAGGTATTCGATCCGGTAAATCAAATGAATAACGTCGCATTAGATTATGATCGTGCGAATCTAAATTGTCTTGTCGATGCAGCTCTAATAGCTGGTGATGCAATTGAAGCCGCACATTACGCTCCCACTAAACATGAAGCTGTTAATTATTGGCAAGAAATTCTTGGGAACACATTTAAGGTATAATTATCATGGTTTCTTTTACATCAACAGTCACTGAGTCAACTACATTTTCATTAGCTAATGCTCGTCACATATCAGCTAGGATCGCTACTGATTTATCAAGGTTAACTTCTTTTTATCCAACAAAATTAACTGAGTTACGTATTAGTCAATTTCAAGAAGAGGCAACTTTATATCTTAAAGCTGGTTATTTAAAATCAGTAACTTATGGTTTTCGTAAGGAAGAGAGTAACTGGATGGGTGATACAAGTTATGAATGGGTACTTGCACTTAAATATGTTGCTAATGAAGGTGAATTTGAAGGCGGTAGCTCCATTCCTGGTGGAATTAAGCCTGGTACAGATGTTAGTGGTACACACTTTTATTCTTACCTAGTTTTAAATTCCAAATTTTTTGAGCTTGATCAAACCGCACAGGATGCCTTTGAGAATACTCTTCCAATTAATCGTTCTAACGGAAAAGAACCAGTTGGTACTTGGAGGCAAGATCTTGTATATGGACAAGGTGGTCGTTATATGAATCGTTTTACTTGTGGGAATTAAATTATGACAACTCTAACAATTGATGAACTTTTTGATCGAAGGCTAGACTTTCCTGATATTGAATCAAAAGTAAAGTACAACAAACTTGTAGGTATTGATGTGCCTAAAAATAGACTGGAGAAGTTGTTAGGTTTACTTATTAATCCTACTAGTCTTGTCGAATGGCAGAATAAATACCATCCAATGGCTGATGTACTTATAAACCGTGTAATGCGTAGACCCCCACTTATAATTTTGGCAGGTGATGTTGGAACTGGTAAAACTGAACTAGGTGAGACGGTTGGTGATGCAGTTGCTCGTCGGTTTGATGTACCAATAACTTTATTCCCAATGAGCTTATCGACCAGAGGAAGCGGACGAGTCGGTGAAATGACTCAACTTATTTCTGTTGCTTTTGATCAAGTATATGATGAAGCGTATAAATTAAAACGAGAAAAAAATGCGGTTGGAGGAATTATATTATTAATTGATGAAGCTGATGCTTTAGTGCAAAGTCGAGAAAATTCTCAAATGCATCATGAAGATCGCGCAGGTGTAAATGCATTTATCCGAGGTATAGATCGACTTGCTGAATCTGGTGTTCCGGCTGCAATAATCATGTGCACTAACCGACTTTTAGCACTTGATCCTGCAATACAGCGAAGGGCATGTGAAATATTTTCATTTAATCGACCAAATGAAGATGAACGATTTCAATTACTATTTGACTCTTTAGATGGCATTGGCTTGATGGATAATGATATTAGGAAACTTGCTCAAATAACAGGTGAAAATCAAGATCGTGATTATGGATTTACATATTCTGATATAACTCAACGCTTATTGCCTGCTATAGTCTTAAATGCTTTTCCAGATAAAGGAATTACTTACAATTCTGCATTTCAAGTGGCACAAACAATTAAACCAACTCCACCATTTAGAGAGGTTGCCAATGGTTAATCGAGCAAAACAATCTTCAGAAAATAATGGAAAAGAATATTTAAAACAGATATTTCATGATATTGAAAAAGAATTTCAACATTCTATAAAAAAGGAAATATCCCAATCAACACATGATGTTACTCTTGGAGAAAATTGTGAACAGATTTGGATTGATCTTTTTAGGAATTACCTTCCTGCTAGATATGGTGTGGCAAAGGCCTTTGTAGTTAGTAGTAATGGTAAAACATCTGACGCTATAGATGTAGTTATATATGATCCTCAATATACACCAATACTATTTGGTCACGGAAAAGTACAATATATACCGAGGGAAGCAGTATATGCAGTATTTGAAGCAAAACCTACTGTGAATAAGCAATATCTTGACTATGCTGGTGACAAAGCAAAATCAGTTCAACGTTTATATTGTACCTCGGCGTCTATTATAAATATTGGAAAAACATCCCCCCCTCGTGAAATTTTTCCAGTGTTGACTGGATTATTAGCAAAAAATGCTAGTTGGGTAGATGGTTTAGACGGGGAAAGTTTTAAAAGTAATTTACCTACTGAAAAACAAAATAAACTAAGTTTTGTTCTTACTGCTGAATCTGGTTTTTATGATGGTCATAATAGTAACAATTCAATTATTGCGACTAGCGAAGGTAGTTTAATGCGGGGATTATTTCGACTGCTACAAGCTCTACAACAACAAGGTACCGTTCCAGCTATTGACTGGTCAGTTTATGAAAAAATATTATGTGAATAGCTAGTAATTACTTTGTAAAAGCACCATCACAATACCAATCACTTGATACTAGCGCATGATACATAGCTGTCTTCCAGGAATTTTTATGATTTGAATACATAGCATTAGCGGCTGACCTAAGATGTAATTTAACGAGATTTTTATTAGTAGAAAAATAATTACTTAGGGTTGGGTTGAGAGTTGATAATTCATTTGCTGCTTCAATTGAGTATCGTTTGGATAAATTAAATTCATTAAAATGAGATTGAACACGCTGTTGCATTATATTGCTCCAATCTTCAGGTGGTTGAACGAAAAATTGAATTGATGCAGGTATTGTTTCAATAACTTTAGCAAATAACCATTTTTGGTCTTGAATTAGTTGGTGGTCGTAATATGGATGTATTACCTGTTGCTCAGCAGTGTTTGTTATTTTGGCATGTTTTCCGGTATTACAGTCATTACATGACGGAATTAAGTTAAGAGGTAATACCGAAAAGTTAGGAAAACTCGCTTTAGGTAAATAATGATCCAAGGAAGAAGTCTGTCCAAAGCCACAGTATGGACATATTCCATTAGGTGCGGAGATAATTAATTTATCGTATATTGTTCGAGCTGGTTTATTTTGACCAATCATTTGTTGATTATATAAATTTTTCAATTCTTTTTTAGTAATTGTAGTTATAACAACTTGGTCATTTTGGCAATTATTCGCATCGATAAGAAATAATTCCGCATTTTTTGCTTTATTATGATAACTTTTGCAATCATTAATTAATTCAACACTGCTAGCTATAAATTTATTACGCAAATTATCATTACTTATACTATTAACACAAGTATCAAAGACTAACTTAAATTTAAACGTTGGAATATTAATAGCTCTCATCATTGACCTTCGTCATTTGAATTACGTGATTCAATTAGGGCTCTTAGAACAACTTTTCCTTCAAAGCCAAGTTGATTATCATAATCCTCTAGAATTTGTTCGTAAGTTTTTCCTTCTGAAACTGATGTTTCTAGCATTTGATGAAACCCTGAGTTAGATACTTCAAGCCCAAAGATTTCTCGAGTTAATACACCAACATTTTCACCAAATGTTTCGTTTTCAGGGCGATCAGCATGACATGCTAAATGAGTTCTTCGTTGTATCCAAACACACGATTTTGGAACTTCTTGTAATACTACAGGAGAATGAGTAGCTATGATTGCAACACCATTACGATTTAATAGTAAATCAGATAGTGCGCGAATAAAAGCTGATAATAGTGGTGGATGTAAATGACTCTCAGGTTCATCAATTAGTACTAATGTTTTTTCTTCAACAGTTTCTACAAGTTTCGTCATTGAAAGTAATACAACAACGTGACCAGAACTCATTTTAGAAATAAGGAATCGTGCCCTTGTATCTCGTTCTTCAGAGTTTTCAATAGTAGCTAATAGGGGTAATTCCATTTCAGAAAAATTATAATCAGACTCAAGTTTATTAATAGCTTTTAACCACTGTTCTTTTTTTCTCTTAAGACTAAAACAAGAGTTTAAACTATTCGCAAAGTCATCATGAAGCTCTAGAGGCTTTTTTAGTTTACTTTTTCGTTCTCTTTCATCGATAAATGTTTTATATAAACCAATATAGGAATAACAAGTTCCTTGACTTCTATCTGTTTGATTCGGTGGCGGTACGAATTTATCAAATGCACTAAAAGATACTGATGTTACACTACTAAAGTAATCGTCTGAAATAAGATGTTCACTACCGGTAAAACTTAAGTCATAAAAATTTCCGGTATCATCCGCTGATGATTGATTGTCTACAACTGAGTTAATCATATTATTCAATAAAGTGGTCTTGCCGACACCATTACGACCAATTAATATATGAATGTTTGTAGATGGGATTGATTTTGGAATAACTTTAAAATTTAAATCAATGCCACCTCTAATATTACTTTCAGTTGTTTTGTACAAAAAATTGAAGTCAGTTAAAAACGCGCCCCCAGATAGTATGCGTTTGTATTGTCCGTGAATTGATGACATGCTAACATTTCGTAAAAGAGAGTTTTGAAAAACAGATTCATTTTCTACTCTACTCAGAATTTCATCATCATATGTTACATCACGCATAACACTTAATAAATGGTTATAAAAATCTGTTGATAGTTTTTCTTTTACATTTTTATAGTATTCAGCATCTTGGCCTAGAGAAAAAAATTTTTCATTTAAGCTTTCAAAACTATCAGGTATTTCTATTTCAGTACGTCCGGATTCTTGATTGGTATATCCTATTTTAACGTTACCGATGTCCTGTTCAACACCATTTTCATCAAAAATTGTTAAGTAGAATAATGTTTTAAAAGTGAAATCATCCCAGTAATCTATTCGTAGAAAAGCCTTGTTGTGAGATTGAGAGGGAATTGTACTTGTACTGGGTAATTTATGAAAAACTAAAGACATTGTAGATCCTTAAAAATAATATTTAATATGGAGTTATAAGTAAAGTATTTTTGATGACTGTTTTATTAGTTATATCAGATTAAGAATTTATATTAATTTATACATATTATAGTTAAAGTACTTGAATTACTCTAGATTCAATTTCCTTTATAAATTTTTTTATTAGAGTTTTAGCCTCTTGACCGGTATGTCTTGATGAAGTTTCATATCTCATATTATCTTCATTTAGTCTTTCAGCAGAGAGCCAGTTGAATGATCCTTCTATAACTTCATCTTCATCTACAATTAATAATTTCGAGTGGACATTACGAACTAATGTTACTATTGCTCCTGCATTATTAAGTAACTTTATTGCTAAATCAGTAGACTCATTTGATTGCTTAAAACCTTCATCTATATAGATTTTAACTGATATATTGTTTTTCACTGCATCTGAAATTAACGTTGGAATATTGTCAGCCTGAATTGCTCGCAGCGCTATAAATGGTGATATGATTATTAATTCACGTGTAACTGATTTAAAGGCATTAATTAACCATGCTTGGTGACATGCAATTTCGTCGCAATGATCTGAATATTGAAATGAACCTTTACGTATTATTTTAGCAAAGAGCTCATTTTTTTCGGATTTAAATAAGTATTTCCCCAGGATACCACTTGGTGAAAATATTTTTGGATCAAATATATCCATGTCACCAAACACAATAAAACTATCTTTGGCTCGAGATACTGCAACATTTAGCAGTGTATTTTCTTTATCAAGTAAAAAATATTTATTATTATTTCCATCTGACGATGTATAAACTGATGAAAATAGTATAATGGGTTTTGCTGCTCCTTGTAGTGAGTAGACAGTACCAATTTTATCTAATGCAATGTTCATTTTATTCAACAGTTTTTGTATTTGATAAGATTGAGAACTAAATGGCGTTATTATCCCAACTAAATCTTTTAACTCTAAATCATCTTCTTTTCTAATTGAATTATAGTAATTTACAATGTGTTCTTTATTTTCAAGTAACCAATTAACAAGTGTTGTTGATTCAGTGTTATTGATTCTGCTTTGAAATGAATCTACTGATGAGATTCCTTTTATATGTGAATAGCCAAGATGTGGCCAAGGATATTTTTCTAATGACTGTCGTAGAGGTATTATTTGATTTTTATAAGATAATTCATTTGAATACGCAATTATTTCAGGTATACAGCGTCTGTGTTCTAACAGTAACGCACCATTAACATATTCATCAGAATTCGCCAATTTACTATGAAAACCACATGCACTTTTACCAACATGCATTGCTGTTCCAGAAATTGAGCATAAACCACTATCTAAAGCTGCTTCATATGGAAATTCACTTTTATTGATAACAGATTCATAATTAATTTTATCTAGCTCATCACTTAAGTTTTGAATAGGTTTAAGTTGCTCGGTATCTCCAACCATTATTGTTCTTTTAGATAAAGAAACCATAGGTAGTGCAATTTCTGGCGCAACCTGACCGGCTTCATCAATTAATAGGTAATCGATTAAATCGTAATGAGGTATACGTTTTTTATCCCAGTGATCAAAAAATTTAGGACCTGAATGAAGAGTTGTAACAAAGCATGGAGTTAACATGGCATAACGCTGCCATGTTTGTAGTCTTTTGGTTTTATATTGCCTTTCTTTTCTATCTGGGCACTCTGTGATGAATTTTTTTACATTTATTAGCCATCTCGATTCCCAATAATGCAACGATAACTCAAATAAATTATTACGAAATATTAAGTCAAGTTCATTAATAAAACTATTACTATCTTCCCATTGATGAATATTTTTAATTTCAGTATTGCGTATTTTATGCTTGGAACAGATATTTTTGAATAGTGAGTCTATATCATTATATTTCGTAGAAGTTACTTCATATTCATCATAATTCACCTTTGATTTATTTTTTTCAGTCGATGATTTTATTAACTCATTTATAAGTAATTCATCGATATTTTTTCGTTTATTATTGAATTTTGTTTTTATATTACTGAAATATAATTTAAGTAAAACTGCATCTTTGGCTTCTTGTTTTCGTTTTATTGCTGGAATAAATGAGAGTAAAATAGTCCATATGGATTCAGTTGAAATATATTCTTTCCAAATGCTGTCTGCTTGAATTACGTAATCATTATAATTAGATGCTTTAGTATATTGTTCGAAAAGTAGATTAAGCTTTTTTGTAACAGAATTAATATCACCATATTTTTCATTAAATAGGAAATACTCTTCTGCTAAATCAACAACTTTAACAAAATCTATATGTAATCCAATTAAATATTGGTGTATTTTTATTTTAATATCATTAACTGATTTAAATTCATAATCAAAATATTTATTACTTTTATTTGTATAAATTTCTTCTGCTTTTTCAATAAATTTTTTATCTTCAATATCTTCAGTAAAACCAGAAAAATTACCGTTACCAGAAAGTGACCAGGGTAAATTTAATTTGTTTAGTTCTTCTATTTTACTCGGATCAGAAATTAGACATAATCCTATTCCTCTAATTGGTTCTGGCAACCAACGATCAATTTGATAGAAATCTTGTAAATCTTCTAAAGCATTAAAAATAGCTTGATTATTTGTCGATGAAACAACAATTATTGGTGGGTTTTTACCAGAAATAGCATGTTTTACATAGAGTGATGCAACAACATCACCTATAAGAATAGTTTTCCCAGTACCTGGTGGGCCATTAACTGCAAAAATACTGTCTTTATTAGTTTGTAAAATATGAGTTAGGGCTATTCTTTGAGTTGGTGCTATGTTGTATTCTTTATAATGTCCTAAATGAATTTTTGTTTCTAAGAAAAATTTTTCTTTAGGCAGAATATTTTTTGTTTCATTTTTATTAGTTTGGCAATAATTAGATAGTATTTTAGGTTTTCTTGATTTTAAAAGATCATCGTAGACATACATTAACTGACGTATTATTCGACTATCGCTAGATAGATTTCCTTTTGGCATGATAATCGATAGTTTTTTATTATTTTCGATTGCCCTTGCCCTGATATAATTGTGTTTGGTTATACTTTCATTCCAATCAAAAAATGAAGTTATTAATTCACGGGCAATATCCATGTAGTCGGACCAACTTACGTTACTACTTAATTCATGTTTAGCTAATAATGTATCCTGATCAGAAATCGATCCGATTGTTATTTCTGAGGGGGATGGTGTTAAGTAGTTTCTACGTATCCATATATTGTGAATGATATCTGATTTATCCGGTACTTTAAGTTTTCCATTAGCATACAAAATAGCTCTGATCCAAAGTGGAGTTGCCCATTGGGTCTTAATATTATCTTTTAATAATCTGTCAGATTTTAGTTTATAAACAATTGGTGCAATTATTAATTCAGCATATTCATTCTTTTTAGATTTATTTCGATTTGCTTGAGATATGAGCTTGGAAGCTAATTTATCATCTAATATTCCATTAGTGAGATGTTCTGTATCGCATAAGTATGGTTCATAATTATGGGTTTCATTATGAGTTCTTGATATCCAATCTGAATCTGCAAGATTGTTTCGCCAGTACTTTATAAGTCCATTAATTTTGTCTTGTGTATTATTCATTAATTTTGTTAAGTTGAACCGGTTAAAAAACAACCAACTCTTAGATATGATTTTAAGAGTTAGTGATATTAGTACTATATTGAATAATTACAGTTAAGTGTTGAATATTTTTTATTGTAATATTTTAAGTTTTTCTCTGTATTCTAGCATTCTTAGTAGACTGGGAAGCACACGGTTGAATTGTTTCAATTTCCGTCCAAATGAATAAATTCTATTAAAAGCTAATTCTTTTGCTCTATATTTTAAAGTTTTTAACTGTTCTCTTTTAACTTTTAAACGTTGAATATAAACTCGTTTAGTGAAAAGCTACTTACCTATTTTATATTCATCAGGTAAGTAATATTTTAGAACATTATATGTAATCTTGTATTTCTTGTATCTTATCTAGAATAATTTTCTGTAAATATTTTTTTATTGGGAGTGGTTTATCTTTTTCCAGTTTTTCCATTGATACATATTTAGCTTTGTTAATGGCAAATTTTCGAGTAAAAGTATGTCATGTGTAAGAACTAATGGGTAATATAATTAAAGAAACGAAATTAATATTGGTCTGGTTTTATCTGTTACCGAATTGATTAAAATTAAACATCCATCATCATAATTGAATTGAAAAAATATTGTAAAAATTACGTTAATATGTAATTACAGGTTCTTGTTAACTTTTTTCAAGCTGTTTTTAGGAGTATTAATGTTTTTAGCTTATGGTTTACTAATTAAATTTTCTATTGTTGTTGAGATCTATAGAACTTTATTTTTTAAATCATTCTTTGTTAATTTACAATTGTTGTAAATATTATCGCCACAAATTTGACCGATCCATATGCATGGTATTCAGAAATTAAATTTTTTACTTCATCATTTGCTACATTTGTCTATTAGTTTAGCTTTATAGTGCTGACAGATATTATATGCTTTTAATATCCATACAAAAATTGGTGTAAGTATAATATTGATGTTTTTGAATGATATTAATACCGTACCAGTATGCCAAGTGTAGTGGTTTAATAAAAGTGGGCTCCTCATTAGATTATGCTGTATAAAGCAACAAGACCCTGTTTTTATTAATAAATTATATTATGTTTAACTGTATGATTTTAATGATTATTTTAAACCATTAAATATAATCTTTGTCGTATTTATGTTTTGAATAATGTCGTATTTTTGTTAGACTATTCGAATAAGGGCTCAAATCATGTCTAAACAATCATTACAATCATTACAATCATTACAATTACTCATTAGCATTAAGATTAACCGATCTAAGCGAAATGTATTTCTTCGTGCTGATTTTAAGCGATTAGGTGGTTATGATCAGGTGGGACGAGTACTTCGTAATCTTGTTGATAACAATGAGCTAATTAAAATTGGATATGGACTTTATGCAAAAGCGCGGCTTAATCGGGTAACCGGTAAATCGATGTTATCTGTGACAGGTGGTTTTAAAATCATATCTGAAGAAGCGTTAACTCGTTTAAACGTAAAATGGGAACCTTCAACAGCTATGAAAGCCTATCAGGCTGGATCAACTCAAATTCCTGCTAATGCTGAAGTAATTATACGCAAACGTTTTAATCGTAAAATAGGAACAGCTAATTATAAACTCAATATTTTGAAATCGTAATTTAAATTGATTTAATCTGATTCGATAATGTAACTAATTTAATAATAAATTATCACTGCTGTCCCGTTAACTAGGAAATAATTGAAAAAATGCAAACAATCAGTACGTTTCAAGCAATGTTAATATCGGCGGACATGAAACAGGTACACCCTACTAAAGACTCGCAATCCGCCATCCATGGCCGCTCGACTGCTTCATTCATGAAGCAGATGGCCTTTAGCAGGGTGTACCGATTCCATATCCTTGCATTTGTACTCGCTCGAAAGTTAACGGGACAGCAGTGATAAATTATACAACAATAGTTTAAAAGTATTATTAGTTAGTTTTTATTTTAATAGTAAATTTTGAATATTTTTTCTGTAACTTTTTAAGAATTATTTTAAATTTAGCTTGTCTAAGTATACTAGGTTGAACTAATTTAAATTCTTTTAATTTTCTCTCCGACGGGTAAATTCCTTTTTCTGTTAAAGTTTTCACTCCAGATATTAGTGATGTTAATCGTTCTTTATTGCGTTTTGAACGGGCTTCATTAATTCGTTTTTGGTAATACCTTTTAATTACACTATATTCATCTGGGAAATGATATCGTAAAACATTGTGTGTAATATTAAATTTTTTTGATATGGTGCTTGGAGAAATATTTTTATAAAACTTACCTTTTATAATGCTATGTAAATATATTTTAATATAATATAATTTTTCTGTTGGTAATTCTGTCTTTGATACAAATTTAATCGTGCTTTCTGTTCTCCACATACCAGTATTTGTTAATGGTAAATTTTCGAATAAAAATATATTTGGTGGAATGTCTAAACGATAACATAATTCTAAGAAAAAAATAAAAGTTGGTTTGACAATTCCGTTAGCCCATTTAAATAAATATTTTTTACCAATATTAATGTGACTTGATAAAATCTCATAAGAGTTAAATGTATGTAACTTCACGATGCTCTGTAAACTGTTTTTTAAACTATCGGATTTTAAAGTGATACTTTGTGCACAAGTGCTTTCAATGAAATTTTCAATAGCATTAGCCATCCACGTATCTTTAGATGTTGGTTTGTTTTTTTTGTACTTAATTTTATCAATTAGATTATTACCACAATGTTGACATATCCAAATTCGTGGAATTTTTGGTAGGATAGATTGACTGTTATTACAAAATAAACATATTTTTTGAAGAAATATATTATGGTGTGGACATATTGTGTATGGTTTCAATAGCCATGCTAGCCTAACATAAGGTGTTCTATAATTAATAATGTCATCTTTAAAGCATTTATGACACCATTCAAAATTTTTCTTTAATAAACCATTTCCTACGGAATCAAATATTTGTGCCCACGGTTGAAATGTTAAAAATTCAGTTTCTATGTCTATTATAGAATCCTTTAATGCATATCTAATTCGTTCTGAGTTTAATCCATAACCGTTTGCACTTCGGTAATTTAAATAAGGGTTAATATCATTAGGTTTTATTTTATTTGGAATTAGTGGAAGTAGGGCATGTTTATAAAAGCTTTGTGTCATCATGGAATGTTTATCAGCTAATCGTAAAGTTATACTTGTAATGCATTCAAGTTGCCCAGTGTGTTTTCCAAATGGCTCTATTGTATATAGTATGGGGATATCATTATTAGTGAATGGTGTTTTTTTTACAGATTTAATATTTAATAATTTTTTTCTGACATTTTACATTCCTTGTAGAACATCGCGTTTTGGTTTAGTTGTAAAAGGCTTTTTTTTACAAGAGTTTTTGGATGTTTTCGTTTCTTTATTATTCTTTTTAGGGGAGTATTGTTCTCTATAAAATTCATTTATATCAAAATCTTTTTCATTTTGATGTTCAAATTCGAAAACACTGATTTCCCGGAGAATCGCATTAAGTTGAATATTATTTAATCTTTTTTTCTGAAAGTGTTTTAATTCTAGCGTACTAGAATTTGTGCTTATTGCATATTCAAGTGCTGTCCGTATCCAAGTTGTCAATATACCAACGCAACCAAGAGAATGGTTGTAGAAGTATGATATATTATTTGATACTTCTTTAGTAACAGGTATTTTGTAGTGAACAATAATAGTTCTAAGGATTTGATCGAATTTAGTTAAATTTTCAATATTATTAGTGTATCGTTGAAAATGTTCTACATAAACACGTCGTGAGAGTTGTCCTCCATGGTACATCATTTCTCGTGCTTCATAAGTACCGATTAAAATAAATGATGTTACTGCAGTATTACTATGACTTTTAATCACATCGAGGTTATCAGTTTTATTTCTAGTTGTGCGACATTTAGTTAGATGTTGAATTTCATCAATGAATATAGCTATAGGTTTTATATTTCTTATTGCTTGTTCAAACAGCTCGCCAAGATCATCAGTCGTTATTTTACAAGAAGAGAGAGAAATACTTTTAGTACGTAAAGTTTCGACACATTTATCTATATCTGATTTAGAATTAATGCCAGGCTCTGATAATTTATTGAGGGCTCTTATGTAAAAACTACGCCATCTAAATGTACCAGTTTTAGGTGCAAGAGCCTCGAGCGTGATTGGTGGTGAAAAGCCTCTTTCAGGGTATGTTTTTACGTATTCATTTAGCTTGTCAACAGAGAAATTGATTAGAGTTGTTTTACCAACACCTGTGGGTCCAACAACCATTAAAATTCTACCTCTCGAACCTAGTTGAATATGGGAAAGTATTGATGAAGAGGCATCATTAAAGTAATCATGTTCAATAACTATATTATCGTAATCTTCAAGTAATTTAGCTGTAAGTTTCATTAGATATCCTTATTTTTTTGTAACTTAGTAACAGGTAATGTTGGTAATTTAAGAATGTTCTCAACTTCTGGTTTGGTTATGTAATCATTAATTTGTTGATCAATTACAGGATTAGAAAATTGTTTTTGTAATGATTTTTTTGCTTTTTCTAGTTCAGTATTACGTGCACGGATCCGAACTAAATACTCAACTAAAATATTAGGTGTGATTCTGTAATCTTTTTTGGCGAGATAACGAATATGTTTTACTTCCTCAAATGCCATTTTAATATCACGTTCAGTAAACTCTCTAATAATTTTATGCCTACATAGACATCTAAGCCATTTATTATCAATTAATACAAAAACAAAACTTGGGTCAAATGGTTCATATCTAACCTCAACAACTTTCCCACTTAAATCTGTTCTTCCTAATATAGGATGCCAATAAGAGAAGTAATTAACTCTAACACCTTCATTTGAACGAATTCTCGGAGCGCGTTTTGGTGCTGGCATTGTAAGTATTATTAAATTTTGATCATATGGAAACAGAGAGTGTTTACGGTGACCTGATTGTGAAATTGAACGGTTGAAACGATTATTTGGTGTCTCACCAATGCCTGTGTTTTTTAAATTTGGATGCACGTTATATATCCAATTTGATAGTTCTTCATTGAGTATATCAGCAGTCCATATGGCTTTTTTTAAAGGATTATGTGATGCGCTTAGGCCTCGACCAAGAGAATAATTAATTGTATTTCCAGATAACATATCAAAAAAATGAGTGTCAATTGTTCCAAATATACGCTCAACTGAACCACCATAACGTGGTTGAGCTGTTGGGCGTAAAAATTTAACAAAACATAATGCATTTATAAGACTATCAAAGTATATAGAACGAAAATCAGAGCCACGATCGACAACAATAATATTTGGGATTCGTCCGTATTTTTTAACACATTCACGAACAACCATCATTGACGATCGATATGATGGAGGATCAAATGTTAAATAGTGACTTAAAATTAGATTACTAAATGCATCAATCAGAACTGTTAACCATAATTGTCCTATAACTTCTCCAGTTATGGCTGAGATAACTTTTACACCAGTTAGTGTATGATCAATGTGACCAACTTCAAATGCACGGTCCCCATCAGGAGGTAGGTTAAGATCTGTTTTTGGCATAGGACCTTGTTGTTGGTATGCTGCTTTTTTACCTTGCTTACCTTCAGTCATTTTAATTAAATTGTATTTTTTAATATGTTTACAGATTGTTTCGTAGGAACACACTGGCCACCCTTTATTATTGCATACAGCTTTTAAATCTTCATGGATCGTTTTACGTCTAGGGGATGCTTCTTTTATGTAATTATCTTCGATAATTGTATAGAGAGCTTTAAGAACTTCTGGTAGTAATCGTGTAGTTCTGTTTCCTCGGCTTTTGATGTTCGGTATTAGCCCTAAGTAACCAAACCCATAAATTCGTGAAGAATTTTTGTATCTTGTAATCCAGTCACGATGTGTTTTATTTTTAACAGGCTTGTTTTTGTAAATGTTACTACTGAAAATGTGGTTGTAAATTATTTCATACCTTTCATTTGCAATCTCTAATTCATCTAACGTAGAATTTAATATGGGAGTATAGTTGGGAGTGTTTGAAATTAATTCACATCCAGTAATTTTTCCTTTAAGTACAAGTTCTTCTAATGTCGATAATTTTAAAGAAATTAAGTTTCCCGATTTATCTTCTAGTGATACATCCGTTTTTCCAGAATTTAAAATTTTCCATGATATTTTGTCCCAACTAATAGTTGAACCAGGATTTAGGTTTATTTTTTTTATATGGATTGAATGTTTATCAATTGACGTAGCTGTTGCAATAAATGCTTCTGAATATGTTTGATTAGCATAAATTTTTGCAACTTCAGGAGCTGCAAGTAACTGATTTTCTAAATCCATATAGAAAAAACCGTTTACAAGTGCCCAGTAAATATCATCTTTATCAATGTGAATTTTAAGTAGTTTATCTAATGTACTAAATTTTTTTTGAGAAAAAAAAGAATTAATAGTCTGTTTGATATGATTATAATTTTCTGGTTTTTCTTTGAGATAATAATCACTTAGCCATGCGCAATTTCGTGTAAACGTAGAGGATAACTGTGCTGAAGAAACAACTTTATAGCCAATACCCCATTGCTGCGTTGCCTCTTCTGCTGGTGGACATGACCATGAACCATCAATGTTCTTTGTAAATTTTTCCGGATGTTTTTTATGACTTTCAAATAATTTAGATTCTTCTTTACATTCAACAAAGTAAATTTCATCTTTAGTAATTACAAGATAATCTGGAACATGATGGTGTGTAGTATTTCGACCACTTTCCAGTGTGTAAGTAATTTTAATTCTATAGGGTTGATCATAATATTCTATAACTTTGTTATTAAATTCACAGTAGATTACATATGCATATTCAACATGTTTACTATCAAATTGAATGCTTAAGTGTAATTTAACTCTTGATTTATAATCACCGCAAACACTAAAACCACCACCATCAACTTTACGGACAGGCTCACCATTTCGAATGTATTCAATTACAGATCTACCCAATTCAGGTATGTTTAGTTGCTCATAAAGCCCTACCAAATCATCTCTTTTTTTATACACAACAATCTCCTCATTCATTAAGATGCATACGCAACATCATTAAATGTTTAATTATTAGCAACAGTCTCTTGTCAAAATTAGTATGGACCTGATGATTCTTGTATTTATTTTAAGTTTTTATTGCCAATACTAATCAGTTGTTGAGTTACTTTGTCTCAGCTTTAGTGGTTATCGATATATTATCTATCTTGTATTTTTAGTAAGTGCTTCGATTTTATGTGTATTTTCTATGCACAGTTAACCCTTTAGTAGATTTTAATAAACCAAATATGGTTACTATTTAAAAAGGAAGTTCCTATGAGAGAGTAGTTTACTTGACATGTACGGTGGAGAGATTCATACTTAATTTGCGGATAGAGTATGGTCTTGACTGTACAATATCAAGGGTGGGTTCTCAGGACCTGCCCTTATTTATTTGTGTTAAGTACTAATTATATTTTCCTTAAGTGGTTTTTTATTATTTATCATCACTTCAATTAAATCTAGCTCAGACCTTGAAAATATTTCAGGGTTTTTAGTAATCCTATTGATTAATCTATAAACCTGAATTTTAGAGTTCTCAGGAATTTTAACAGTTGTTAATGAGTCACGAGCAGCTTGTTCTAACTCATGTAGTTCATTCAAATTTAGTGAATAGAAATTACCAATTTTATGAATTAGATTTTTTGATGGTTTATTTTTTTTACCAAGCTCAAGTGATGATAAGTAGGAAGGGCTAACTGAAAGTGCAGCAGCTTGTGCTTTTAAAGAAACACAATTTTGAATCCTTTTGTACCTACAGTATTCACCGAATGGTGTCATGGTAAATTTCCTTAACTGAAATTAGAAAATTAATTATATTGTTTCGGATTATAATGTCAAGCTATTGATATTATAATTTATTATTTAAAGGGGTTTGTGTAAATGAAAGATATAAAATAAAAATATTTATTTGTATTTTGAATAAGTTAGTTGTTTGATATTATTAAAGTTAATTTGTCATAGAACTGTTTTTGTACGGGATAGCGATGCAATTTATATACGAAATTATTTTTAATATTAATTTAGACTGATTAACATAATTAAAAATTTTATTTCTGTAGTTTTTATTTTAAATACAAATTGACATAAAAATATAACAAAAACACACACGCTATATTGTATTACTAATGCGGTGTTATTTCACTAAAATGAACTGGTTAATAATTTAATTTTAAATCAACTAAATTTAAATATTTTTAAATTAGATAATAATATAATTAAAGTTTGGAAGTCATGAACAAGTTGGTAAGAGTCAGGTGTAATTCTATTCTTAAGGTAATCTAAAAGTTAAACAAAAAAATAATAAGTTTGACGTAACTTAATTTTAAGTGAGTTTTTTTAAAACATCTAAAATTGTTTAAGTGTTTTTGTATATAGGATTATTTTAAAGTTTAATTTTTTCGTTGACTTTGATGTTAATATGTAGCAATTAAAGTAAACTTATTTTATCGATAAGTATAAGCTATTGTTAAAAAATCTATGTTGCAATTTTTTGGCAATTTAGAATTTCAACATGGAAGTATAACCTTAGTTCGTAAAATTATTACACAATTGAAAGTATGTGAATTTTTAACTTTAATTAAATATGAAAATTAGAATTAATTTTGGAATTCTAAGTTTAAATACATTACTTATAGGAAAATTAAAATTTGTAATTAATTTTAAACCTGATAGGAGTTGTATTTGATATAAGTATTAGTCGCAAATAATATTTCTAATTTTACTGCTTGGCTACATTAGTGGATTGTTCATGGTTCTTCTCAATAGAATTTTATTGGCTTTTTTTCACATTAATTCCAACTTATCTGATAAATATTTACAAGTAAAATGGTTTTACCGGTTGTTGATTGCCCAATTTTCCCTTATTCTCTCATATTATCCCCATAATGAGTTTAAATATGACTGATGAGATCCTGACACTTAAAGAAGTTGCCGAGTATCTGAAACTAGCAGAAAAAACAGCATATCGCCTTGCGGCAGAAGGTAAGTTGCCAGGTTTCAAGGTTGGCGGTAGTTGGCGTTTTAAATGTGTAGATGTTCATAGCTGGATAGAACTACAGAAAGCTGGCAATAACAATAGTAAGCAGGAAGGGTAACTTTCATTGAACTCAATTGAAATTGAAGAAGCAATAACAAATTTAGCCGAAGAAGACTTTGATTCGGAGAATTTTCCGTACGCTTTTTTGGAGGCTTTTGGTAATAAATCCACAACTATTAAAAGATTGAAAAGTGGTTCATCTAATGCCAGCGATATTGAAGGTGGTGTATTGCAGCGTAACAATATTCATATGGCTGTCTGCGCTCAAGGTGAAATTACGAACAGATTAGGCAAGCTAAAAGCCAGCCCAACTACTAGTAAGGCAAAAGCAAAATTTGTATTGGTGACTGATGGTATCGATCTAGAGGCAGAAGACCTTATATCCGGTGAAACGGTTGCATGCTCCTACAAAGATTTTCCAAATCACTTTGGTTTTTTCTTACCGTTGGCAGGTATATCCACTGTTAAGCAAATCCGTAATAACGCATTTGATATTCGGGCAACCAGTCGATTAAACCGTCTTTATATTGAGTTGTTGAGGGTAAATGAAGATTGGTCGACGGATGAGCATCGCCATGATATGAACCATTTTATGGCGCGCTTGATCTTCTGTTTTTTTGCAGAAGATACGGATATTTTTAGCGGTGACAATCTGTTTACCGCGACTATTGAACAAATGAGCGATAGCCGTTCCAATAATACGGGACATGTTATTGGTGAAATATTCCGCGCAATGGATATTCCAGTTAAAGATCGAGAAGCCGCTAACTTGCCACGGTGGGCTAATGGTTTTCCATATGTGAACGGTGGGCTTTTTTCTGGGAATATGGAAATACCTAAATTTAGTCGAATTGCGCGTTCATATTTGCTTCATGTAGGGAGTTTGGACTGGAAAGAAATTAACCCAGATATTTTTGGTTCAATGATTCAGGCCGTTGCTGATGATGAGGAACGCGGTGAGTTAGGTATGCACTACACCAGTGTGCCGAATATTCTCAAAGTATTAAATCCTCTGTTCCTCGATAACTTGCAAGAGCAGTTAGAAGAAGCCGAGGAAAGTCCACGCAAGCTTTTAAATCTTCGTAAACGTATCGCTAAAATTCGCGTCTTTGATCCGGCTTGCGGTTCGGGAAATTTTCTTGTGATCGCATATAAAGAAATGCGAGCAATTGAAAATGAAATTAATAAAAGGCGAAGAGAAACGCATCAAAAATCGGAAATTCCTTTGACTAATTATCGTGGTATAGAACTACGAGATTTTCCAGCTGAGATTGCACGATTAGCGCTAATTATCGCTGAATACCAGTGTGATGTTCTTTATCGAGGCCAAAAAGATGCCTTGGCAGAATTTCTTCCTCTGAATGCCATGAACTGGATTACCTGCGGAAATGCCTTACGTCTTGATTGGTTGTCTATTTGCCCACCAACGGGTACAACAGTAAAACTGGTAGCAGAAGATTTGTTTGAAACACCACTAGAGCAGGCGGAAATTGATTTTGAAAATGAAGGTGGTGAAACATATATTTGTGGTAATCCACCTTATGTTGGGGATAAAAAACAGAATAAGTCTCAGAAAGCGGATATAAAATTGGTTTTTGAAGGATTTACCAAACGCTGGAAGTCTCTAGACTATATTTGTGGATTTTTCTTTAAGGCTGCTAAATACAATTCAATTGTAGCTTCCAGAAGTGCCTTTGTTGCAACCAACTCAATATCTCAGGGTCAACATGTATCTCTATTTTGGAAGTTGGTTCTTGATGAAAATGAACTTTTCTTCGCGAATTTATCATTTAAATGGGCAAACTTAGCTGCACATAACGCAGGCGTTACATGCGTAATACTCGGTATGGCGGCTAAAGGAAATGGGTTAGTTAAGAGGATATTTAATAATGATAATGTTAAAATCGTAAAAAATATTTCACCTTATCTTACCGATGGATCAACTACCTTTGTTATTCCTTCTTCAAAACCAATTACTGAACTATCTAAAATGACTCTTGGAAATGTTCCTAAAGATGGAGGAAATCTCCTTATGTCTGCGGTTGCTCGGAATGATTTAGGGCTAACACAAGATGAGTTAGACAAATGGACAAAGCTTGCTATAGGCTCAACTGAGTTCATTCAGGGAAAGTTGCGTTATTGTTTGTGGATAGTTGATGAAGAAAAAGAAATAGCTTTAAAAAATAATTTAGTAGCCGAGAGAGTAGAAAAAACAAGGTTGAGTCGTGAGCAAAGTGTCGATCCTGGAATGGCTGAAATGGCAAGGCGGCCTTATCAATTTCGAGAGATGAATATTGCTACACACCACGCTATTGTTGTGCCAAGGGTAAGCTCTGAAAATAGACCATATCTCCCTACCGGTATTATCAATGAAACTGCAATAATCACTGACCGAAATTATGCTCTTTATGACGCACCACTTTGGAATATGGCACTAATTTCCTCACGGTTACACTGGGTGTGGATAGGCACGGTTTGTGTTCGGATGAGAACGGATTTTTCCTATTCTAACACTTTGGGTTGGAATACATTTCCGGTTCCAAAACTAACCGAGAAAAACAATGAAGATTTGACCCATTGCGCCGAAGATATTCTGCTAGCCCGTGAAGCACATTTTCCTGCAACCATTGCTGATCTATACGAACCAGATAATATGCCAGAAGATTTGCGCCATGCTCATGAACGTAATGATGAGGTATTAGAACGTATTTATATTGGTCGTAAGTTTAAAAATGACACCGAGCGTCTTGAAACGCTCTTTGAGATGTACACAAAGATGACTACTGATAGTAATAAAATAATTAAAAACAAGAAGAAGGTATCCTGAAAATGACAGAACATAAAGCCGTCCCCTCAGTTTCTGTTAACTATGCCTGTAATGGCAGTTCAAAGAAATCTAATGAGCTGGGTATGCGAGCCATGCAAGAGCGAGTATATGAAAAACGTGGCGAGCAATATTTATTAATTAAGTCCCCGCCAGCGTCAGGTAAAAGTCGAGCTTTGATGTTTGTTGCGTTAGATAAACTGCACAATCAAGATATAAAACAGGCAATTATAACTGTACCTGAAAAAGCAATCGGTTCCAGTTTTAACGATGAGCCACTTAGTGATTTTGGTTTCTGGATGGATTGGAATGTTGAGCCTAAATGGAATCTCTGTAATGCGCCTGGCGAATTTGGTAGTAAAGCGGAATCAGTAAAGGCATTTTTAGAAAGTGATGATCATATTTTGGTATGCCCTCACGCAACTTTTAGAAATGCAGTGGATAAATTTGGTATTGAAGTTTTTGATGACCGATTAATTGCAGTCGATGAATTTCACCACGTAAGTGCTAATCCTGATAATAAGCTTGGTGTACATTTGAATGATCTTATTGCTCGCGACAAAGTACATATTGTGGCTATGACCGGATCATATTTCAGGGGAGATGCGGAAGCAGTGCTTTCTCCACAGAATGAAGCTAGTTTCGAAACTGTAACTTACACATACTATGAACAGCTTAATGGTTATGAGTATTTAAAAAAATTAGATATTGGTTATTACTTTTATTCAGGTACGTATGCAGATGATATTTTAAAAGTATTAAACCCCAATGAAAAAACGATTATCCATATTCCCAATGTGAATTCACGGGAAAGTACCAAGGATAAAATTAAAGAAGTAGAGCACATTATTGAAGAACTTGGTGAATGGTGTGGCATTGATCCCGAGACTGGTTTTCATTTAGTTAAAATACAAGATGGAAAAACGTTGAAAATTGCTGATTTAGTTGATGACGATTCAACGAAACGTGACAAAGTTTCTGCGGCGTTAAAAATTCCTGAAGAAAAAAATAACCGTGATCATGTTGATATTATAATTGCGCTCGGTATGGCAAAAGAAGGGTTTGATTGGATTTGGTGTGAACATGCGTTAACAGTGGGGTATCGTTCTAGTCTTACAGAAATTATTCAGATCATTGGTCGTGCGACTCGTGATGCCAAAGGTAAAACACATGCTCGTTTTACTAACCTGATTGCAGAACCAAATGCTGAGGAAGAGGCAGTGGTGGATGCAGTGAACGATACTTTAAAGGCCATTGCAGCAAGCCTTTTGATGGAACAGGTGCTTGCGCCTAAATTCAATTTCACACCTAAGAATAGTCAAAGTACTCCGGCAGAGGGTTTTGATTACGGTGAAAATGGTTATAACCCTGATGGAAATAATGTTGGTTTTAATGGAACAACTGGTCAGCTTCAAATAGAAATTAAAGGTTTAGTTGAGCCAAAGAGTGAAGATGCGCAACGTATTTGTCAGGAAGATTTAAATGAAGTTATAACTGCTTTTGTTCAAGATAAGACATCGCTTGAGCGAGGATTATTTGATGATGAAATAGTACCTGAAGAATTAACGCAAGTTCGCATGGGCAAGATTGTAAAAGATAAATACCCTGAGCTAGATGAAGAAGATCAAGAAGCTGTTAGACAACATGCAATTGCTGCTCTTAATCTGACGCAAAAAGCAAAAGAAATTGTTAATGAAGTTGACGAATCAGAGCAAGGGGCAAGTACTGCGTTTGTGGATGGGGTTAGAAAATTTGCTATGGATGTTCGTGATCTGGATATTGACTTAATTGATCACATTAACCCTTTTGGTGAAGCATACGCAATTTTAGCTAAATCTATGAGCGAGGAAAGCCTTAAGCAGGTTGCCGCAGTTATTAGTGCGAAAAAAGTAACGCTCACTGAAGAAGATGCAAGAGAATTAGCTAAACGCGCGGTCAAATTTAAAATGGAACGTGGTCGTTTACCTGAATTAACATCACCTGACCCTTGGGAAAAACGCATGGCCGAAGGTGTTGCCTTCATACAGCGTAAGGTAGCAGAGGAAAGTAATGGCTGATAAATCCAATAAGGAACTACTCGATGCGTTAGGTATTGACGCTGAACCAGTAAAAAAAGCGACTCACTCACCACGAGAAGAAAGAATTATTGCAGGCTTCGAAGAAATACAACGTTTTGTAGAACAGCATGGGCACCCTCCTGTACACGGCGAGAATAAAGATATTTTTGAACGATTGTATGCAACTAGGTTGGATCAAATCCGTTTAAAAGAAGAATGTCTAAATCTCGTTCAAGAACTAGATTATCAGGGACTCCTCGAAGGAGCTTCGTGTATAGCAGAACCTCCGGTTGAATATAATAGTGATAAAGAATTACTTGCAGATCTGGGCATTGAAGCACCGATAGATGGTGATGTTACTTTTCTTAAACATGTTAAACCTCGTATAGAGGTAAGACGAGCAGCGGAAGAAATTGGAACTAGGATACCCTGTAAAGACTTTGAAACTTTTAAACCTATTTTTGATTCTGTTCAAGAAGATCTAAAAAGTGGTGTACGTATAACACAACGTTTTGAGAAAAAGATCGATATCCAAAAAGGAGATTTATTTGTTTTATTTGGTCAGAAACTTTACATTGCTGATGTAGGGGAAGAATTTGTTACGAAGTATGATCGCAAAAATAATAAATTGCGTGTCATTTATGATAATGGAACTGAAAGTGATAATCTTCTTAGATCTTTACAGGTTGCTCTTAATAAGGATGAAGCTGGTAGAAGAATAATCGATAAGTCTTTCGGCCCATTGTTTTCTAGTGAGAATGATAATGAAGATCTTGCAAGCGGGACGATATATGTTTTGCGAAGCAAATCAGATCACCCTGTTATACAAAAAAATAGAGATATTATTCACAAGATAGGTGTTACAAGCGGAAGTGTTGAAAGGCGTATAGGCAATGCCAAGATTGATCCTACCTATTTGATGGCAGATGTTGAAATTGTAGCAACTTACGAACTTTACAATATAAACCGTACTAAGCTTGAGCATGTTCTCCACAAATTCTTTAGTTGTGCAAATCTTGAGATTCAAATTAATGATCGTTTTGGGAATCCAGTCGTACCTCAAGAATGGTTCTTTGTACCACTGTTTATTATTGATGAAGCTGTTGAAAAGATAAAAGATGGGACGATTAGCAAATACTCCTATGATAAAAATACTGCATCGTTAGTATTAATTAAAGATAACTAGGGTTAGGTGAATGAAATAATAGTTAGAAAAAAAGGCATAACTTCGCCAAAGCAATAATCAGGCATAACCCTGCCAAATGGCGAAGTTATGGTTCAGAGGACAAAGTTTTTTAAAAACAAGAAGTTAAATGGTGGCCGGAGGTGGAATCGAACCACCC
>CAZEZI010000016.1:0-26402 GCA_964516315.1 uncultured Thioalkalispiraceae bacterium | reverse complement strand
CTATCTATTTACCCCCAACCTTTGTTCCCGTTTTTTATAAACAAGTGATAACTTGTTTATAAAAATTACGGGCACTTATGATGTTTTTCTATCTATTTACCCCCAACCTTTGTTCCCGTTTTTTATAAACAAGTGATAACTTGTTTATAAAAATTACGGGCACTTAATGATAAAAATTATTCACCAGAGTAGAAACTAATTACCGGAAACCAGTGCACGCAAGCTGGAAAAGTGCATCTGGCCTTTTTGTTTTTGCTCCTGCTTGCTCAGTTTTGAGTTTGAGCCCAGCCAGTTTAAGTCTTCCTCTGGTAATTCATCAATAAAACGACTGGGTTCACAGTCCACAATTTCACCAAAACGTTTTCGTTGTTTGGCAAAACTAATGGTGAGTGTATTTTTTGCACGGGTAATCCCAACGTAGGCCAGGCGACGTTCTTCTTCTATATTTTCTTCTTCGATACTGGTGCGATGCGGCAGTATTTCTTCTTCCATGCCGACTAAAAACACATGTGGAAATTCCAGACCTTTTGCCGCATGCAAGGTCATTAATGAAATATTATCACCAATTTCATCATCTTCATTTCTTTCCAGGGTATCAATCAGCGTAAGCTTGGTAATGATGTCATGCAAACTTGCTTCAGGGTCTTTGATGTGTAGTTTACTGATCCAGTCAACCAGTTCATTGACGTTATTAATTTTTCGTATAGCAACCTGCTCATCTTTAGCGGTGTCAGTGAGCCATTGCTCGTAATCAATATCCTGTATAACACGTTTAATAGTTGCAACCGGTGAATCATTTTCAGCAGTGTGTGCAACGTCCAGTATCCACTGTGCAAAATCATGCAGGTTTTGTTGTGCACGTGCTTTAAGTTGAGTGATAATCTGGCTTTCAAAGCAGGCGCTGAATAAACTGTGGTTGTAACTGGAAGAAAATTTATTCAGTGCCTCTAATGTGCCGGGGCCAATTTCACGTCGGGGTGTGTTTACAATACGTATAAAGGCATTATCGTCATCCGGGTTGGTGATTAAACGCAAGTAAGAAAGCAAGTCTTTAATTTCTGTGTAGGAAAAAAAGGAAATACCGCCACTAAGGTAATAGGGTATATTGTTTTCACGTAAGGTGCGTTCAAACAGTCGTGACTGATGATTGCCACGGTACAATAAAGCGTAGTCTTTAAAATTTGTTCCATACTGAAATTTGTGGTGTAAAATTTCGGCAGTAATCTGCTCGGCTTCTACATCTTCATTGCCACAGGGTAAAATTCTAATTTGTTCTCCAAAGCCCAGTTCACTCCAGAGTTTTTTCTCAAATACGTGCGGGTTGTTTTGAATAAGGGTATTGGCCGCTTTTAAAATACAACCGGTAGAGCGGTAGTTTTGTTCCAGCTTAACAACGTTTAAATCGGGGTAGTCAGTTTTTAGGTTGAGTAAATTTTCCGGTTGTGCGCCACGCCATGCATAAATGGACTGGTCATCATCACCCACCACGGTTAAGGCACTCTTGTCTCCGACAATCAGTTTTACTAATTCGTATTGGGTGTTATTAGTATCCTGGTATTCATCTACCAACAGGTAACGAATTTTTTGTTGCCAGTAGTTACGCGCTTGTTCGTTATTACGTAATAATAAAACCGGCAGCATAATCAGATCATTAAAATCCACTGCGTTGTAAGTACGCAGATGGTGGTTGTATTGTTCATAAATGCTTGCGGCAAGCACAAGCTGCTGGTCGCCATTGGCAAGTTGCTGTGCATTTTCTGGTGTAACAAAGGCATTTTTCCAGCGGTCGATTTGTTGCAGTGCTATTTCGGCCTGATTTTTAGGGTCAGAAAATGTTTTGCGCATCAGTTCGCGCACCAGACTTAAACTGTCGGTGTTATCGTAAATTGAAAAGCCGGATTTAAGTCCCAGTGCCTGTAAAGAATGGCGAATAATATTTAAACCCAGCGTATGGAAAGTGGAAACCCGTAAACCTTTGCTCTGTTGTTTCGTCATCAGGCTTGAAACACGTTGCTTCATCTCGCGTGCTGATTTGTTGGTAAAGGTAACAGCAGCGATGCTGTTGGCCGGGTAGCTGCACTGCTGGATAAGGTAGGCAATTTTATAAGTGATAACGCGTGTTTTACCGCTACCGGCGCCTGCCAGTACCAGGCAGGGCTTATCAATACAGCGGACAGCAGATTGTTGGGTGCTATTGAGTTGGTGCAGCATAGGTGCTCAATTGAGGATTCATACCGTTGGGTTAATTGCAAACAGGTAGCTAGTGTAACCAAGCCAGAAGGGTGCGTCGATATTGACAATTCAGAAACATTCATAAATGAATAAAAGTTGGAAAAAATACCCACTAAAATTACAGGAAAAGATTATTACAAATTGAAAGAAATTATACTGGATCATGAATGATGCTTTACGTTCCAGGCAGGTTTGTCGAGTGATTTAACATGTTCTTGCTCTGCCGCAGAGCTATTATTTATAGCATTCACTTAAACACTATAGTATCGTCAGATACTTCAATTCTTTAAGAAAATGAACGGTTAATTCAAAACCAGATCAGAATGATATGCGTTTTCGGTATTTATATTTCTTACTCTTTTGTTTATTCAGCTTTAGCATCATCCCGAAGGTATATGCTCAGTTACCTGCTTTAAATGCAGAGCAGCAACAACCAAACCTGACTAAACCAGTTATTAATATTGGTGTGTTAGCCTTTCGTGGTGATGATTATGCTGCAGCACGCTGGCAGGCGACGGTGGATTACCTGAACAGCCGTATCCATGAAATGCATTTTAAATTACATACCTTGTCATTACCGCAAATGAAACAGGCGGTAGCGGAAAAAACCTTGTCTTTTATTTTGACTAACCCTGGAAACTATATTGAGCTGGAAGTAGGATATGGGGTAAGCCGAATACTTACCTTGCAGCCGGAGAGGGGTGCTGGCCCTAAAAGCAGTATAGGGTCGGTGATTGTGGTGCGACAGGATCGTCAGGATATTCAATCCATGGCTGACATTACGGGCAAATCATTAATGATGGTATCCAAACAGGCGTTTGGTGGTTTTCAGGTTGCCTGGCTTGAATTTAAAAAACGTAACATTGATCCGTTTGCAGATTTTTCGACTCTAAAGTTTTCCGGTTTTCCGATGGATAATGTTGCTTATGCAGTACGGGATGGCGATGTTGATGTGGGTATTTTGCGGGCTTGTGTGCTGGAAAATATGATTTTTGAAGGTAAGATCAAAGCGGGTGAGTTGCGTGTGCTTGACCCGCAGCCGTTTGAAAATTTTGCTTGTCAGTCCAGTACCCGTCTCTACCCAAACTGGCCACTGGCAAAACTACGCGATACACCTAATACACTGGCCAAACGTGTTGCACAAGTTTTGCTTGAGCTGCCTGAAGATAGTTTGGTGACCTGGGCGGGGAATCATGCGGGATGGACCATTCCAATGGATTATCAGCCTGTTCATGATTTGTTTCGTGAGTTACAAATTGGCCCTTATGAGTGGTTGGCGAAAACCAGCCTGCGACAATTGTGGGAACGCTACTGGCACTGGATTATGTTTTTTGTTATGGCATTAGTCTATGGTGTCTGGCACATGGCGCGGGTTGAACATTTGGTGAATGTGCGCACCCAGCAACTCTCGGAAACCAATGCCCAGTTGAAACAGGAAATTAAAGAACGACTTAATGCTGAGCATGAAACCCGTATGCGCCAGACTGAACTGGCCCATGTGTCCAGGATTAGTGCAGTGGGTGAACTTGCCAGTGGTATGGCGCACGAACTGAATCAGCCATTATCTGCTATTAATAGTTATGCGCAGGGCACGACTATGCGATTGCAGGCAGATGAAATCAGCACCGCTGAACTTATTGATATCAGCCAGCACATTACTGCGCAGACTGAACGCGCGGGTACTATTATACAGCGTTTTCGCAGCTTTCTACGTAAAGAAGAAGTTGCCTGTACGGATGTTGATTTAAACAAAGCCATTACTGAGGCACTTGAACTGTTTGCCAGTGAAGTACGTAAACGTGATATCGATATTGAGTTGCAACTGGCTAATCGGTTGCCCCCTGTCTGTGCAGAAATAATACAGGTTGAACAGGTGGTGTTGAATTTATTACGCAATGCAGCAGAAGCCATGCAGGTTATTGATAACAAAACCCGGAAGATACGCATCTGTTCAGAGCAACAGGGCAATGTAATCCGGATTAGTATTAGTGATAGTGGGCCTGGTATGACAAATGATGTGGCCAAACATTTGTTTGATCCTTTTTTTACAACCAAGCCAGATGGCATGGGCCTGGGCTTGTCTATCAGCCATTCGATTATGGAGGCGCAGCGTGGTCGGCTTGAGTTAGTTGAGCATGGTGAGCAAGGTGTAACATTTGCTTTAACCTGGCCGGTATACAGGGGTGAGGATCTGAATGAACAGTGACGTAAAAGTATTTATTGTTGATGATGATGAGTCAATACGTCATTCACTCCGCTGGCTACTGGAATCGGCAAAATTAACTGTCGAAGATTACCCAAGCGCAGATGAATTTCTGCTTCATGTTGATACTGACCATGTAGGTTGTCTGATTCTTGATGTTCGTATGCCCGGCATGAGTGGTCTGGAATTACAACAGGCATTGCTGGACAGAACATCGACGCTACCTATTATTATTTTAACCGGTCATGGTGATGTGCCGATGGCGGTACGTGCTATGAGCCAGGGTAGTTTTGATTTTGTTCAAAAACCGTTTAATGGCCCACAATTACTGGAGCGAGTTCAGTCCGCCATAGAGCATAGTCGGCATTTGCTTCAGGAAAAATCCAGCCGTGCTGAAATACAGGAACGTTATAATTTGCTCACACCGCGAGAGCAGCAAGTGATGTCACATATTGTGACGGGCAATGCCAATAAAGTGATCGCCTTTGATATGGATATTGGCCTGCGCACGGTCGAAGTTCATCGCCATCGAGTTATGGAGAAAATGCAGGCACGCTCGGTTGCCGATCTCATTTATTATCACCTACAAATCAAACCTCTTAACTGAGTAAAAGGTTCAACAATAGTTCGGTTTTCCACAATACCCAATCTACGATACTCCTCCTAAGCTGTCATTAAACATCGCTTCCAGGTCTTAACACCTTGTTGTAGCAGAACCGATGTAAACCAATTATTGGGGACAGTGATCGTGGATCAATCAAGACGAAATTTTTTTAAGAAGGCTGCACTAGCAACCACTTCAGTAACCGCTGTGGGTGCCGCCAGTAGAGCTGTTGCGGCGAATCGGCCGATGGGTGACGAACAACATCGCTGGGCCATGGTGGTTGATCTGCGTAAATGCATCGGCTGCCAGGCTTGTACTGTTGCCTGCACAATGGAAAATGTTGTACCGCCTGGCAAGTTCCGCACCATTGTGTCGACTTATGAGATTCAGCTAGAAGGTGAAACCCGCAATATGGTTTTACCTCGTTTGTGTAACCACTGTGAGAACCCACCATGTATTCCTGTTTGCCCGGTTCAGGCTACCTATCAACGCAATGACGGCATTGTGGTAGTCGATAATGAACGTTGTGTTGGTTGTTCGTATTGTGTGCAGGCCTGCCCTTATGATGCCCGTTTTATTAATCCCAAAACTAATACGGCAGACAAGTGCACATTTTGTGTTCACCGCGTCGAGGTCGGTCTGTTACCTGCCTGTGTTGAAACCTGTGTTGGTGGTGCGCGTATTTTTGGCAATTTGAAAGATCCGGAAAGTGAAGTAGCAAAACTGATTTCAAAATATGCTACTCGGGGTTTAAGGCCGGAAATGAAAACCAGACCACAGGTGTACTACATTGGCCTGGACGATCGTATTTCGAGCAAGGTGGAAGGTTCTGCATCATTGTGGAATCGGCAAGCCGCCATGGGTAAGGAGAATAAATCATGAGCACACAATCAAATATTATAGAGTTAATTAATGTCAGTTATGAGGTTACCTGGATTGCCTGGGGTGTACAGTATTTCTTCCTGATAGCATTGAGTTATGGTGCTTTTCTATTGACCATGCCGTACTTTGTTTTTGGTAAAGCACAATATGAGAAGGTCGCACGTTTAGCTTTGTTGGTCGCGATTACCTGTGGTATTGCTGCACCGATTGCATTAATTTCTGACTTGCATCAACCCGCACGCTTTTATAATTTTTACCTGTACTTTACCCCGGGTTCATGGATGTCGTGGGGTGCATTTTTTCTGCCAATTTATGTTGTACTGCTAATGGTTTATGCCTGGTTGATATACCGACCCGCAATGTTACAACAGGCAAAATATCAAATCGGCCTGGTGGCACGATTATCAACACTATTAGCTTTTGGTGGAGTCACCGCACCTGGTGCAATAAAAAAAATCGGGTTGTTGACGTTAGTTGCTGCAACGCTGGTCGCACTTTATACCGGTGCCGAAGTCGCAATTATTGCAGCACGCCCTTTGTGGAATACAATGATGATGCCTTTGTTATTTGTTGTTACCGGTATCAGTGGTGCAACAGGCTTAAGTTTGCTTTTGAATCGCTTATTGGCGGGTAACAACTTAATGGTTAACCAGCAATTAAGTAACATACTGGTTAACAGTCTTGGGCTAACTTTATTGTTGCAATTTATCTGGTATATCAGTGGTGTGGCTGGTTTTAGTTCATCAGGTATGGTGCTACAGCGCCTGGCAACTGAATACAATTACACATCGTTTACTTTGTTGTGGCTGGTAATATGCACTATCACACCATTGTTATTGGCCTTGATTAAAACACAGCCAACTATTTGGGTCGCGGGTTTGTTAGCCGTTGCCGGTGCCTGGCTGTTTCGTTGGAGCATGTTTATCGATGGCCAGCGTATCCCCAAAACAGGTATTGGTTTTTACGACTATTCCTTACCATTAGGTAGTGAAGGATTGCTTGGTATTTTGAGCATACTTGGGCTTTGGGTGTTTCTCTTATTGCTGTTCACTAGCTTCCTGCCCTGGCAGGGAGAAAAACAAAATTCTGCGGTTTAATTCCGCTTGTCTTACAACCCTATTCATTTGTCAGGAGAATAAGTCATGTTGACTTCCCGCCGCAAAATTATCAAAACAGTAACCGCTGCTGGTGCATTCAGTTTGTTCGGTTTTGGTTTCAGCCATACGGCTAATAAAATGTTGAAAGCCGTACTCGATAAAGACAGTACACTGGATCCTGTTTCCGGTTATGCACCTAAACCAGAATTCAATGTTGACCCTAAAACCGGTGAACTGACTATCAATCCGGATCAGACAGTTTCATACACCATGTGTATGGGATGCACCACCGTATGTGGTGTGCGCGTTCGAATCGACAATAAAACGCAGCAGGTTTTACGGGTTACGGGTAACCCATACCATTTGCTTTCTTCAGATCCTTTTTTACCTTATGAAACGCCAATAAAAGAAAGCTTTCAGGCACTGAGTCGTTTTCAGGAAAAAGGTTTGTTGTCCCGCTCAACGGCTTGTGGGCGTGGCAACGCTGTACTTGAAAAACTCAATGCGGCTGATCGGGTTAAGGTACCGTTAAAACGTGTTGGGCCACGCGGCAGTGGCCAATGGGCACCTATCTCGTTTGAGCAATTAGTTAAAGAAGTTGTGGAGGGGGGTGATTTATTTAAGGAAGGCCATGTGGATGGGTTGCGTGCAATTCGTGATTTAAAAACGCCAATAGATCCTGAGCAACCCGAGTTTGGACCAGTGGCAAACCAGCTAGCCGTGTTTGCTCCCTTTAAAGATGGCCGTCTACGTTTTGCGGCACGTTTTGCTAAAGCCAGTTTTGGTACGGTTAACTTTACCGGGCATCGTTCTTATTGTGGCTTGTCCATGCGGTCGGGCTATGCATCATTGTTAGGCAACTGGAAAAAACAGCCACATTTAAAACCGGATTTTGCTAATGCGGAATTTTTGATGTTTATTGGTACTGCACCCGGAAATGCAGGTAACCCATTTAAACGTCAAGGTCAGTTAATTGCAAAATCACGCAGCGAAGGTAAATTAAAATACGTTGTTATTGATCCGGTATTAACCAATAGCGATAACATGGCGGCTTCAGATCGTAGCCGCTGGATACCCATAAAACCGAACACCGATGGCGCATTGGCGATGGCCATGATTAGCTGGATCATTGAAAAACAACGCTACGATGAAATATTTTTAAGACAGCCTGGCCCTGCAGCAGCAAAAGCAGCAGGTGAAGCGAGCTGGTCCAATGCGACTCATCTGGTGATTGTTGAAACAGGTCATCCTGCTCAGGGTAAGTTCCTGCGTAGTACAGATCTTGGTGCTGTTTTTGTTACGAAGAAAGGTAAAAAGCCACCGGCTGTTGTTATTGACTCTGCAAGTGGCAAGCCCATGGCACACAATAAGGCAGGTGAAGCTGAGCTGTTTTTTAATGGTAAAATTAAACTTACCGATGGATCGGAAGTTGCAGTTAAAACCAGCTTTAGCCTGTTACATGAAGAAGCTAAAAAGCATACCCTGGAAGAATATTCCAGTATTTGCGGTATTCCAGTTGATACTCTGGTTGATCTCGCACGAGAATTTACCAGCCATGGCAAAAAAGCTGCAGTGGATACGCATGGTGGAACCATGGGAAGTAGCGGTTTTTATAATGCCTATGCCATCGTGATGTTAAACTCGATGGTTGGCAATCTGAACTGGAAAGGCGGTACCAGTGCAAGCGCGGGTCGCTTTAAGGAAATTGCATCGGGGCCACGTTATAACCTGAAGAAGTTTAAAGGAAAGGTGAAGGCAAAAGGGCTTGGGCTGGGACGCCAACGTTTCCCTTATACTAAGAGCAGTGAATATAAACGTCGTGTTGCTGCGGGTGAAAACCCTTACCCTACCAGGGCGCCGTGGTATCCACTGTCACCTGCTATGTCATCAGAATACCTGACCTCGGCACTTAATGGTTACCCTTATCGCCTCAAAGCATTAATTCTTTGGAGTGCTAACCCGGTTTATGGTATCGCCGGAATGGAAGCACAAGTAAAAGAAAAATTAGTTGATCCTAAAGAGCTGCCACTGATAGTTTCTATCGATCCATTTATTAATGAGTCGAATACGTATGCAGATTACATCGTACCGGATTCCGTATTGTATGAAAGTTGGGGCTGGGCCAGCGCCTGGGGTGCTAACCTGACTAAAGTCAGTACGGCTCGCTGGCCAGTGGTCGAGCCTGCGATGGCAAAAAACGCCGAAGGCCAGGTGATACAAATGGAAACTTTCTTTATCGCTGTTGCCAAATGTATGGGGCTGCCTGGTTTTGGTGAGAATGCAATTAGTGATAAGGACGGTAACCAGTTTGCAATTAATACTCCGGAAGATTTTTATTTACGTGCCGCTGCGAACGTTGCTTACGACAGCGGTGCTGTACCAGAGGCAAATGATGAGGAGCTTGCATTGACGGGGGTCGACCGAATTGCAGGGGTGATTAAGAGTACACTAAAACCGGAAGAATGGCGTAGAGTCGCCTATGTTTATGCACGGGGTGGTCGTTTTGAAAACAGCGATCAGTCTTATAAAGGTAGTAAACTGAAATATAGCTATAAAAAACCGATGCAGATCTATGATGAAGAACTGGCAACTGCACGTAACACGCTCAATGGTGAGCGTTTTATTGGTACACCCACCTGGGTTGAAGAAAAACTTGCTGATGGATCACTATTGGACGATACTTTTAGTGCTAGTGAATGGCCGTTTAAAGTGATCAGCACTAAATCCAACCTGCAATCATCACACACTATAGGCATAGCCAGTTTGCAGCAAATTAAGCCAAAAAATGCAATTAGTATGCACACTTTGGATGCTGAAAAATTGGGTATTCGCTCAGGGCACAAAATTCGTATTACTACACCTGGTGGTGCCGTAACTGGCATCGCCATGGTAAGAAATGGTATACAGCCTGGTGTATTGGGTATCGAGCATGGTTATGGCCACCGTGAACTGGGTGCACGGGCACATCGAATTGGTAATACGATTCAAAAAGCCAACAGTATGGCGGGTTATGGTGTCAATATTAATGATCTGGGATTTTCAGACCCAACTCGTAAAGGCTTATCGGTGTTGGCAGACTGGGTTGTTGGTAGCACAGCAAGACAAGGTTTGCCGGCTAAAGTGGAGCGAGTTTGATGTCGGTATTGGCAAATTATCAGCCCAGATGGCCCTGGAATAATCGTAGTCTGTACTGTTATCGCTTTAAGTTTAAAGTAGTAGGGCAAGATTATTATAAATTGAGCTAAACCATTCGCCATCGAGCCGATCAAATCTTCAAGCAGGCAGGGCTGGCTTTAAAAGAACAAACTGTTTAATAGTGGCGATGGACAAATTAAAATATGCCGTTGTCGTCAAATCAAAATAAATACAACATACTTACCCAGCAGTAAATGCTAGCCAAAACTTAACAGTATCGTCGAAATCAAAAAATTGTGATTATGGCTGATACTCTATGTTTTAGGGGCTGCCCAGTGATTTAATATACTCTTGTTCAGGGTAAAACTACCAGAAAATTGCAGGCCAGAGCCTGAAATGCTATCTTCCCTTAGCAATATATATAAGGTATAGCCAGACAGCACTAAATATTGAGTTATTGTATCTACAGTGTTGCTACTGGCTTAAATAAAAACAGGATATTTTGATCGGGAAGGATGGGGTATGGGGTATTATTTTTCAGAGACAAGGCCTGCAGTGAAACAATTTGCAGCATCATTTTTTGCACTAATTATTTTAGCATTGAGCGCGTTACCCGCTAAAGCGGCAATATTGCATGATTACACCCTTGACTGGTTCACCCTTGAATCAAAACATTTTCGTTGTCACTTCCATACGGGTGGGGAAGAGCTGGCACGGCGCACCCTGGCGATTGCAGAAGAGGTACACTCTGAATTGAGTTTAATACTGGATTGGACGCCAGTGGACAAGACTGACATTATTCTGACTGATGAATATGATATTGCAAATGGTTATGCAACACCCTTCCCAACCAATCGAACCGGTATATTTTTGTCGGGGCCGGACAGTGTTAACAGTATTGAAGATAACTCAGACTGGCTGGAAACCGTTATTAAACATGAATATATTCATATTTTACATTTAGATAAAGCAACCGGTGCCGCATCGGTTATGCGTAAAATCTTTGGCCGCGCTGCTTATATCTTTCCTTTTTTTACCGCTTTCCCAAATGCTTATCAGCCATCATGGCTTATTGAAGGTTTGGCAACTTATGGCGAAACAGACAAAGAGCGTGGCGTAGGTCGTGGGCAAAGTAGTTATTTTGACATGCTAATGCGGATGGAAGCGAAAGACGGTTTTAAAACATTACGCCATGTGAATGCGCCGCTGTTATCCGACTGGCCAATGAATACTTCGCGTTATTTATATGGTGTCCATTTTTTTCAGTATCTCGAAGAAAAATATGGCAAGAGAAAAATTATCGAGCTTGTTGATAATTATTCTGACAACGTCATTCCATGGCGCCTGAATTCAAACGCCTATTACACCGTGGGTAAGGATATGTGGGGTTTATGGGACGAATTTGAAGCTGCAATGAAAGCCAGGTATCAACTACAGTGGCAGGCGGTTAAAGAACGTGGTGAATTGATTGGTGAACGTCTTACCAGTGAAGGTTACTTTACCGGGCCATTGCAGGTGTCTGCAAAAGGTGACATTTATTATGTTGATTATAATGCCGATAAAAATATGGCACTCAAGGTTATCCGTCCGGGAAAAAAAGGTGGTTACCAGGCTGCAAAAGAATTAACCGAGCTAAGAGTGGCTGCGCGCTTCGACCTGCATGAACAAGCCGGTATTATTCTGGCAAAGCCGGAACGCTGTCGGAATGCAGCTATTTACTATGATCTTTATCATATCGATCCGGCCAGTGGTGCCGAAACGCGTTTAACAAAGTGTGCACGATACCGAACAGTTAGCTGGAGCCCGGATGGTAAACAGTTAATAGCAATTAAAAATGGTCTGGCTAAAAATGAAGTACATCTTCTTGATGCGAATGGACAGTATAAGGAAACATTGTGGAAAGGAAAATATGCTGAAGTCATCGCATCGGTTGACTGGTCACCAACAGAAGATACTGTTATTGCTTCAGTATTTCGCCCCGAGACCGGCTGGAATCTGGAGAAGTTTGATATTGCGACAAAGCAATGGCATTTTGTTACCCAGGACGATGTAATTGAAACCAACCCTGTTTATTCAGCAGATGGTAAAAATATTTTATACAGTTCTGACAATGGTGGTATTTATAATATTCGTCGCCTTAATATCGAGTCGGGTAAAACCACCAGCTTAACCGATTTAGTCGGTGGTGGTTTTTATCCTGTGCAGGGTAAAGATGAAAATGAACTGTATTACGTGGGTTACACCCAACAGGGTTACGATGTTTTTAAGTTAGCCGTAAAAGAAACTCGCGATGTTCCTGTGGCTAAAAAAGCCAGCACCGCTATTGCAAAGCCTGCACCTGCTGATATCAAAACGGAAGCAGTTAAAGACTATTCTCCCGCAGAGAGCATTATCCCTCGCTGGTATCATCCGGTTTTAGCCATAGCAGAAGACTATTATCAGGTGGGTGCTTTTACTACTGGTTGGGACATATTGGCAAGGCACATTTACGGTGTGTCGATCTCCTATGCTAATTATGATTCAAGCTATGAGGACTGGCTTGGTTCCGTCGACTATGTTTACGACCGCTGGTTTCCAACATTTAAATTACATGCATCACACACAAATGATTTATTTGTTGATAGTAACGATAATCTGGTTCGTGTACGTGGTAATGATGTGCAGCAGGCAGAAATGGTTTTACCACTACTATCATTAACTGATCGTTTGTCATTCCATGCAGCGCTGATTAAAGAAACCGAGAAAGATGGCTGGCGGAAAAATAGCAGTATTGGCAGTCTTGCATCAACGGTAGATAATTTACTGGGTATGGCGGTTGTTTATAATAATACGGCAATACACGCAAAATCAGTTAGTCGTGCCGAAGGACGAGTTATTCAGCTTGTAACAGAAGACAGTGATCGAATTGGCAACAGCGACTATACCGGTAAAGTACATGTTGCAGACTGGCGTGAATATATTCGGTTAGGTGGAGCTCATGTGCTTGCGCTGCGTGCAGTTGAGGGTCGTGGTACAGATAACCCAAGGCCATTCCAGTTAGGTGGCAGCCAGAATACCAACTTTGAACCAGGACTTCTTTCGTCAACATTAATTGGCTCACCGTTTAACCGTCGTGATTATATTTTAAGGGGCTACAGTGAAGGTCGGGCCGAGTTAAGAAATCGCAAAATGCGCCTGATGAGTATGGAATACCGTTTCCCTATCTGGCGACCGGAAGGCAGCTTAATGACACCACCGATTGGTTTACAGCAATTATCAGCGGCCGTATTTATTGATCGTGGAGCAACATGGCGAGACGGTAGCCCGGATAAATATTACACGGGGTCGGGTATAGAGTTATATTCAGATGTAATTTTTGGTTACAGTAACGTTATTCGAATTATATTAGGCTATGCGCGTGGGCATGACAGCGTAATCGGTGAAGATCAATTTTATCTTCGACTGGGCGCGAGCTTTTAGGTTGTGTAACGTGTTTTATGAGTAGCGTTGAAATAAAATCCAGCATCAAAACGGATGACGGTGCAACTTTGGGTTACCGCCTTACGCGTGAACAACAGTTAAAACCGTTGTTAACTTTAATTCATGGTCTGGCAAGTAATTGCACCCGCTACAGTGAGTTTGTTGAATATACCCGTTTAAAAGAACATTGGGATTTATTGCGTATTGATTTACGCGGTCATGGTGAATCCATGTACCGTGGCAGCTATTCACGGGCAACCTGGATAGACGATTTAAACCTGGTTATGCAAACCGAACACTATCAGCAGACGGTATTAATGGGGCATAGTCTTGGTGCGCAAGTTGCAATTACATACGCAAGCCAGTTTCCGGAACGTTGCAGGGGGTTAATTTTAATTGATCCGGTTTTTCCCGAGAATTTGCATGGCCTGCTAAGTAAAGCAAAACGCTATCGTTACCTTTTATCTGTTATACGGATAGTGTTGCGTATTTTAAACCGGCTGGGAATTAAGCGTTGGTCAATACCTAAACGTGATTTGCGTGCACTTGATGAAAAGACCCGTGCAACCTTAAAAGAACAACCTGAATTAACCATTGCCGATTTATATACTAATCCATTGGCAGACTTCAAATTTATTCCACTTGCAAATTATCTGCAGGATGTTAATGAGGTTGTGCAGCCATTGCCCTCGTTAGAAAATATTAAAGTTCCTGTGCTGGTTTTGCTGTCCGGTGGTGCAACGATCAGTTCGTTTGATAAAACAAAGGAAATAATAGAGCGTTTTCCTGATGCAAGAATTGAGGTGGTTGATGCTGATCACTGGTTGCTAACTGAAAAACCGGAAGAAACGCGGCGAATTATTGAAGATTGGTGTGCCGAAACCTTTCATTAGTAGTTATTATTACTTATAGCGACTAAAGTCTATTTCTGTTCGCGCCGATAGTATACTGGTAGAGAAGTATATTATATAAACGGAACAGATTTGTGTCAGTAAAGCCCTCACAAGTAACCCAACTCCAGAAAAAACCGATAAAGGTATCATTAGGTGCGAAATTCATCTTGATGATGATTTGTATTTTATCTATTACAATGGGCTTGAGTGCATATTTTAGCTATGTCGATAACAAACGTGAGGCGCATAAAGATCTGTTAAAACAGGCAAAAGCAAATAGTCAGTTCCTTGCCAGGGTGAGCCAGGAAGCGATTCTTTCCAGTGACTATATTACACTGGACAATTATACCGCGAGTATGTCATTGGTTGAAGACATTGCTTATGGGGTTATCCTGTCGGTAGATGGTCTGCCAGCATCCTATTTTCTAAATTATAAAAACAAGTATGTTGAGGCTGCAGCAGAGGATATTGAAAGCAGGGGTGTATTGAATGTTGTTAGCCAGGTCAGGCAGTCTGAAAATATTAGCCACGCAACCTTTCCTGTAATATTTGAAAATAAAAAAATTGCAGAAATTGTTATAGGGGTTGACCATACAAGATTATATACGCTTGCAAAAAAAGATGTTATTAAACAGCTACAGACTAATGCATTTATTATTCTGATTTTAAGCCTGTTTATTTTTATCATTTTCAAATATAACACATTGAAACCTGTTCGTGAGCTAATCAAAGGTGCGGAACGAATTACTGATGGTAATCTTGATAAAGAAGTGACAGTTAAATCAGCTGATGAAATAGGTGTTCTGGCAAATGCATTTAATATTATGATGCGGCGCTTAAAGAAAAGCCTTGAATCAAATGATGCGGCAATAGATAAACTTGTATTCTTAAATAAAACACTTGAAGTGCGGGTTAAGGAGCGAACTGGCCGGTTGGAGCTGGCACAACGTATTGCTCACATGGGGCACTGGGATATTGTGGGCACAAGTCAGCAGATTAATGCATCAAATGAAGCATACAATATTCTTGGTTTAAATGAAGGTGAAGAAATAAGTTTCAAAAAATTATTGGCCATGCTGGAGAAAAAATGCCGTAGAAAGTTATTTGATTTTTATAAAAAGGCAGTGCAACAGCAAAAATCATTTGAAACGGAGCTTGAATTTAATCGTCGGGATAACAGCAAGCGTTTTATATCTATTATTGCCGAGGTTGAAGTTGACGATCATTATGGCGTGGTTTTATTTGGAGTTTTGCAGGATGTGACAGAAAGAAAAGAGTCTGCAATTTCAGAGCACAAAGCCTTGATTGAGAAACTGAATGCAGAGTCAGCCAATAAAGCTAAAAGTGCATTCCTTGCACACATGAGTCATGAAATTCGTACCCCCTTAACGGCTATTATTGGTTTCTCTGAATCAGTATTGGCAGGGCAATCTTGTGAACAGAATGAACAGGCACTAAAAACCATACTACGTAATGGTAAGCATTTGCTGGCTGTAATTAACGAGATCCTGGATTTGTCAAAGATAGAGTCAGATAAACTGGAAGTTGAAATAATCAGAACAAATTTATTTAATTTAATTGAAGATGTTATACAACTTATGCAGTTGCAGGCAATGGAAAAAGGCCTGGGTTTTTCTGTGGAGTACAACTTCCCTATTCCTGTTTATATTCAAACCGATCCCACACGATTGAAGCAAGTACTACTTAATTTATGTAGCAATGCCATCAAGTTTACTGATAAAGGTTTTGTGAAAGTAAGTGTCGCATATTCTGCTTTTGAAAAAAATATTGATATTACTATTAGTGATACGGGTGTGGGCATATCGGCAACACAATTAGAACGTTTGTTTAAACCTTTTGCACAGGCTGACTCGACTACCACGCGTAAGTATGGTGGTACTGGTTTAGGTTTGTATATATCAAGACAACTGGTTAAACAGTTAGGTGGTGATATTTATGTAGAAAGTCTGAAAAATGTGGGTACAAAATTATTGTTTAATATCAGCACGGGTGAGGTGCAATCTGATGATATTGCAATGAATGAAGATGATGCCATGCGATATAAAGAAAAAGACTTAACATTGGGTGTTGTTCCTGAGTTACAAGGTAATATCCTGGTTGCTGAAGACAGTGAGGATAATCAGAATTTATTTGAATTGTTTATTTCAGCAACCGGAGCAAGTGTTGATATTGCGGTCGATGGTATTGAGGCTGTTGAAAAAGTGCAGCGTGGTCACTATGATTTAATCCTGATGGATATGCAAATGCCACGCATGGATGGTGTTCAGGCAACAAAAAAAATCATCAAACTGGGTTATACAATACCTGTTGTTGCGCTAACGGCAAATGTGATGAAAGAAGACAGAGAGTGTTGTTATCAGGCAGGCTGTACTGGATTTTTGTCAAAACCTGTTGATCGAGACGAATTTTATAAAGTGTTGAGTGAGCATTTAACTCTGAAGAATGAAAACTCTTGCATCCAGAGTCATGAGCAGATTGATTCTGCACTTGACGATTTGCGAATAAAATTTATTAACAGTTTAGATGCTGAATTAAGCTTGCTGATGAAGGCACTTGGCTCAAAAGACTGGTCAGCATTTCAGGCAACAGCACATAAATTAAAAGGCTCTGCAGCCAGTTTTGGGTTCCCCAATATTACCCGACAGGCTGGTGTACTTGACTATCTGGTAAAAATGGAAGATTACGCTGCTCTTCCGCTTGAACTGGAGGCGCTTAACAAGATGTGTCGTTATGCTGAGGATAATAATATAAATTCAGATAAATCAAATTAAGTTTTAATTTATTCTGTTGCTGAACTTGGTATTATAAACTGTAGTTTAATTGTAAAATAATTGGTATTGGTGGATAAGGAAAATGCTAAAATTTAAATTTTATACCACTGTGGCATATGTGATTTTGTTTTCTATTACAATAGTTAGTTATGCTGCTGTTGAAACAGCGCCCGCTGAAACAAGAAAAATACCATTAGTACGTTATTTATCAGCTCAAATTGAGGCGGTACGGCAGGCAACGGTTGCCTCTCAGGTGCGTGGCCGGATACTTGAAATCCCGGTTGATATTGATGATTACGTTAAAAAAGGCGATGTGCTGGTACGTTTCAGGGACAAAAAGCAACGCGCAGCCGTAAAATCGGCAAAGGCACAATTTACTGAAGCACAATCTGATTACACCCGGATTAAGGAAATTTATACAAAACGGCTGGTTGCCAGGTCAGCGCTTGATAAAGCCGAGGCACGTCTTAAAAGTGCGCGAGCGTTACTTGAGCAGGCGAATGAATCACTGGAAAACACAATTGTACATGCACCTTATAGTGGTATTGTGGTTAAGCGCCATGTCGAAGTGGGTGAACTCGCCAATATTGGCCAGAAGCTGATGACTGGACTGTCGCTGGAAACATTGCGTGCCAGTGTGCAGTTGCCGCAGTCTATTATCCATCAAGTCAGAAAATACAACAAAGCACAGATTTATCTGGGTGAAAATCTGGACACACCTGTCGAAGTCAGCTCCATGTCGATTAGTCCTTATGCCGATCCACTCAGCCATTCTTTTACTGCTCGGCTGCATTTACCACGTGGTGACCACAAAGTGTACCCGGGTATGTCTACTCGGGTGGGTTTAACGATTGGCGAAGAGCGCGCATTACTTATTCCGAAGCGGGCGGTTGCCTATCGTGGCGAGGTGACAGCAGTTTATATTAAAAATAAAGAAGGTGTGATCAGGTTTCGACAAATTCGTTTAGGGCATCGTCATGCAAAGGGTGAAATTGAAGTATTAGCCGGTTTGTCGGAAGGTGAAAATATTATTCTGGATCCCACCCGGGCAGTTAGCCTTATGCAGCAACAGAACTTGCAGGGTAACAACGAATGACAGGTGGTTCTGATAACACAACAGATAAAACAGCTTTAGGTTTATCGGGCAGAATTGCCAAATTCTTTTTAGTTTCCGAGATAACACCACTGCTGGCATTAGTTGGTTTTTTACTGGGTGTTTTTGCCATTATTGTAACCCCCCGCGAAGAAGAACCACAGATTAATGTTACCTTTGCCAATGTGTTTATCCCTTTCTATGGTGCATCAGCTGAAGAAGTTGAACAGTTGGTCAGTTCGCCTGCCGAGCGAATTTTGTCAGAGCTACAAGGCGTTAAACATATTTATTCTGTTTCAAAACCGGGTATGTCTGTTTTAACGATTCAGTTTAAAGTAGGTGAAGACCGCACGCAGGCTATTGTTCGTTTATATAATGCATTATACTCCAAACAGGACTGGTTACCGAATAATCTGGGTGTTGGCAAGCCGCTTATTAAACCTAAAGGCATTGATGATGTGCCCATTGTTTCGTTAACACTCTGGTCTACAGACAGGGAAACCGGCAGTTATGATTTATTAAAAGTTGCGCACTCGATTGAAACAGAAATTAAACGTGTTAAAGGCACACGTGATATTTATACCATCGGTGGTGATAAAGATGTTGTTCATGTTGAGCTAAATAGTACCGCTCTGGCTGCATACGATATATCAATAAATGAGCTTCGTCAGGCATTAACCCTGAGCAATGTAACAAAGCCTACAGGTTATACAGTTACCAATAATAAAGAGTTTGCGGTACAGGCAGGACAGTTTTTGTCTACGATTGGCGAGCTACAGGATTTGATTGTCGCCGTGCATAATGGAAAGCCTGTTTATTTACGTGATGTTGCAAAAATTAAGCGTTCAGCGGAGCAGGCTAACAATATTACTTTACACGGTAATAAAATAGATAATTATCCGGCGGTTACGATCGCCATTGCGAAGCAGGCCGGCGTGAATGCGGTTGATGTTTCCAATGCGGTTATTAAGCGGGTTGAGCAATTAAAAGGTGTGTTTATTCCCGATAACATCCGCCTGGATATTACAAGAAATTATGGTGAAACAGCGAACACCAAAGCTCAAAAATTAATTCAAAAGCTTGTTTTTGCAACTTTGTCGGTGGTTATTCTTGTGTTGTTTGCTTTGGGTAAACGTGAAGCCGTTATTGTGGGGTTAGCCGTTACTATTACGCTGGCAATGACTCTGTTTGCATCATGGGCATGGGGTTTTACCCTTAATCGTGTTTCGCTTTTCGCCTTGATTTTCTCCATTGGTATTTTAGTTGATGATGCCATTGTTGTTGTCGAAAATATTCATCGACATATGATGTTAGGTGTTGGCAAATTAAAAGACTCCATTCCTTCTGCCGTGGACGAAGTGGGTGGGCCAACAATATTAGCCACTTTTACCGTCATTGCAGCCTTATTACCAATGGCCTTTGTTAGTGGTTTAATGGGGCCGTATATGAGCCCAATACCGATTAATGCATCGATTGGCATGTTGATTTCATTGCTGGTTGCTTTTGTTGTTACACCCTGGTTATCGAACCGTTTGTTAAAGCCAGGCGCACATGATGATAGCAGTAATAATGAAAAATATTATTTATTTTTTAAACGCTATATTGGTATGTTCTTAATTGATCGTAGCGACAAGGCCAACAGCGCAAAAGCAAATCAAAAAAAATTACTCTATGGCATTATTCTTTTATTAGTTTTTTCTGTCGGTTTAATTCCACTTAAAGCAGTGGTGTTAAAAATGTTACCGTTTGATAACAAGTCGGAGTTTCAGATTGTGGTTGATATGCCTGAAGGCACTACGCTTGAACAGACGACACGGGTATTAACAACATTAGGCGATCATCTTAAAACAATTCCGGAAGTTAAAAATTACCAGATTTATTCCGGCACAGCCGCACCGATTAATTTCAATGGTCTGGTTCGTCAGTACTATTTGCGTCAGGGTGCCAATGTTGCCGATATTCAGGTTAATCTTGTTGATAAAAAGCAGCGTGATTTAAAGAGCCATACTATTGCACAGGCTTTGCGGGAACCATTGCAAGAAATAGCGGCAAAATATAATGCCAATGTAAAAATTGTGGAAGTGCCGCCTGGTCCACCTGTGCAATCACCTCTGGTCGCTGAAATTTATGGCCTGGATTACGGTGGGCAACTGGATATTGCCAAAAAAGTACGTGCTGTTTTTGAAAAAACAGAAGCAGTCGTTGATATCGATGACAGTATTGAAGCAAAGGCAGACAAATTTATCATTGCAGTAGACCAGCATAAAGCGGCACTGTGGGAAGTGTCAGAAAAAGATGTGGTGGATGCGATTGCTACAGCTTTAAACGGTGATGATGTCAGTTATTTACATACCGGTAAAGTAAAATATCCTTTGCCTATACGTCTGCATAACTCAAATAAAAATAAGGCAACAGTGGGTGATCTTCTTAACTTCAAGGTCAGAAATCGGAAGGGGCAGTTAATTGCACTTCAGGATTTAGTAAGTGTAAAAAGCACATCCCGGCAAAATACAATATACCATAAAGACTTATTACCGGTAGTCTATGTTACCGGTGATGCAGCAGGTGAACTGGACAGCCCGCTTTACAGCATGGGCGATATGTACTCGGCGCTGCAAAAGGAAAAAATTGTATACGGCAAGCCTATTGCCCAGTCTTTAATATCGCAGCCTGACAATCCTTATGAATACAGTCTGAAGTGGGATGGCGAGTGGCAGATCACCTATGAGACTTTTCGTGATATGGGGATTGCTTATTCGGTTGGCCTTATTATGATTTATCTGCTGGTGGTGGCACAGTTTCGCTCCTATTTTATTCCGGTAATTATTATGGCACCCATTCCATTAACCGCGATTGGCGTCTTTCCCGGGCATGCACTTTTAGGGGCGCAATTTACCGCAACCTCCATGATTGGCATGATTGCACTGGCCGGTATTATTGTGCGTAATTCTATTTTACTGGTGGATTTTATTAATCAGCAAATTGAAGAAGGTATGGCTGTAGAAGAAGCCGTGATCCGTGCGGGTGCTGTGCGGGCTAAACCCATTGTATTAACAGGTCTGGCAGCGATGATGGGTGCTTTCTTTATTCTGGATGACCCAATCTTTAATGGCCTGGCCATTGCCTTGATAGCAGGTATTCTGGTGTCAACCCTGCTTACATTGGTTGTTATTCCTGTTTTTTATTATGTTTATTTAAAAAAGCAAATGGCAGCCAGCTGATTTGTCTATAATTTCTCTTTAATTTTAATAGCTTACTTGCCCTGCCAGCATTATTTCCCAGCTAATCTTTCAGTGACTTATTCTTAAAGTCTGCAGTCTTTTTGCCGATAGTTTAGAAGAGCATGCAAGGTAATGAGCGGTATGGTGCAAGTGAGCAAAAATGAAAATCCTGAGCCACTTTATTCAGAGTTGCTTAATAGTGACAACCCGGCATTTCAGCGCTTAGTTGATAAATTTATTGCCAGCATTCCCGGCTATCTAAGCGAAATAGAACTGGCGATGCAGAAGCTGGATAAGACTGAATTAAATAATATTTTTCATAAAATAAAAGGGGTATCCGGAAATTATGGTTATCCACAATTATCTGAAGAATGTAAAAAAGCAGAAAGACTATGTCAGCAGGATCCTGCCATGCTGGATGTTTGTGTAAAGAATATCATCAGGATCTCCGAGCGAATTATACTGGCAAAAAAATCAGAGTAGTAAACGGATAGATTAAGGATAGTTTTGGCTTAAATGAAGTTAACAGCAGAAAATAAAGATGCCGTTATTTTAGCGATTGATGATAATCAGGCAACGCTTGGTTTAATTGATGCGATCTTGCGAGGTGCAGGCTTCAGTAATATCCACCTGACGCGTGAAGCACGGCAGGCAGCTTCTTTATATAAGGAATACAATCCCGATGTTGTATTGCTTGATTTAAACATGCCCGAGATGGACGGCTTTGACGTACTGGCTATGTTTAAAAAAGAATGCAATGCAGAGTATCTCCCGGTTATTATTCTTACCGCGGAAGATGATGTTGCAATAAAAGTAAAAGTGCTGGAGTATGGTGCTAAGGACTTTATCGCAAAACCATTCGACCACTTCGAAATGCTGGCTCGAATTAATACGATCGTTTCAATGAGTACTTTTTATAAAGAGTTACTTTTAAAAAATAAATCATTGGATCGTGTTGTGAATGCACAAACAAACAGTTTAATGTCTGCAGTTAAACAAAAAGAAGAGGCAGAAGAAAAATTACAAAAGAATTTATTGCACGATAGTGTAACCGGTTTGCCTAATCGACATTTGTTTGAAGATCGTTTGTCTCAATTTATATCGGTAAGTAAACGAAATAAAACAAATGTTGCTGTCATTGTTCTGGGTTTTGATAATTATACTGAAATTGATAATGTCATTGGCCATCATGCTTATGATGAGTTACTAAGAAAAATTACGTCGCGTTTGAAAGCAATCCTGCGAACATCGGATACGGTTTCTATTATTCAGAATGCAACCAGTGGCACAGCTTTATCACGTTTAGGTGAAGACTTGTTTGCCATTATTGTTCCCATATTTCAGACGCTGGATGACATTGACCGGGTCATTGGCCGCTGCGCTTCCAGCTTGCTCGCACCCATCGATTTACCCGATATTATGTTTGACATTATTATTCGCGGTGGTGTTTCCTATTTTCCTGATCATGGCGATACGCCCGATGAGTTGATTCAGCATGCAAATAATGCCTTGTACCATGCACGTGAAGAAAACAGAAATTACATGATTTATGATATTTCACATGACTATGAAACAAAATATCGCCTGAATTTAATGGCAGAACTGAAGAAAGGTTTGGAGCAGGACGAGCTGGAACTTTTTTATCAGCCAAAAATTGATCTGAATACAAACAGGGTAACAGGTTGTGAGGCGCTAATACGTTGGCATCATCCTGAATATGGCTTTGTCCCTCCGGATAGCTTTATTCCCATTGCAGAAAAAACTGGTACAATACGCTTGGTAACAACCTGGGTAATTGGAAAGGCCATGCAGCAGTGGGCACAGTGGCGTGCGATGGGTATTGAGTTTACTATTTCAATTAATGTTTCAACCTATGATTTGGGTGACAGCTCATTTGTTGCACTGGTTAAACAAAAGCTGGAAAAGTATAATGTAACTCCCTCTAATATTATTCTGGAAGTAACCGAAAATTCAACCATGCAGGATCCCGGTACTTCAATGACAATACTTAACCACCTGTCTGCACTGGGTGTACTGTTAAGTATTGATGATTATGGTACGGGCTATTCTTCTTTGTCATATTTAAAATCATTACCTGTTGACGAAATTAAAATTGATAAATCATTTGTTATGAACATGGATACGGACAGGGATAATAGTGTTATTGTCAAATCCACCATTGATTTGGCACATAATCTGGGATACAGGGTGGTTGCTGAAGGTATTGAGAATAAAACAATCTATGCCATGTTACAGGCCTATAACTGTGATACTGCTCAGGGATTCTTTATGAGTCAGCCGCTACCGGCGCATGAAATTGAAAATTGGCTAATAGAAAAAAAATGGAAGTTTGCTTAACTTTGTATTATCGCACCAGCTATTTTTAAACAGCAGCTCGATCCAGCCGTCGGTACGAAATGGCTTCGGAAATAATTTTAGTATTTATGCATTCTTCATTTTCCAGATCGGCAATAGTGCGTGCAACTTTTAAAATACGTTGATAAGCGCGTGCAGACAAGCCTAATTTCTCCATGGCATTTTCTAAAAGTGCAGCATCTTTTTTCTTCAGTTGACAATACGCTTTAATATTTGTGTTACTTAACTGGCTATTCGAACACTGGCTACGTTCAATTTGAATTTGTCGAGCCTTGCTAACACGTTGCTGTACCTGGTCGCTGGATTCTTCCTGTGTTTGATTAATTTTATTTAAATCTTTTATTGGCAGGGCCGGTACATCAATATGCATATCAATACGATCCAGTAACGGTCCGGATATTTTACTGCGGTAACGTAGCACTTGATCCGGGGTACAACGACACCGGCCATTACTATGTCCGTGATAACCACAGGGGCACGGGTTCATCGCCGCGATTAACTGGAATCTTGCGGGAAATTCTGCCTGACGTGCGGCACGCGAAATAACAATTTTGCCGGATTCAATCGGCTCTCTTAATACTTCCAGCACTCTGCGCTCAAACTCGGGGAGCTCATCCAGAAACACAACACCGTTATGTGCCAGGGAAATTTCACCCGGACGGGGTTGTGAGCCGCCGCCCACCAGTGCGACACCGGAAGCTGTATGGTGGGGCGCACGAAAAGGCCGTTGCATCCAGTGCTTTGCGTTAAAACCATGGTAGCTAATGGACTGTATGGCCGCTGTTTGCAAGGCTTCTGTTTCAGTCATCGGTGGTAGTATCCCCGGCAGGCGGCTTGCTAGCATGGTTTTACCAGAGCCGGGCGGGCCAATCATTAATAGTGAATGGCCACCGGCCGCTGCAATTTCAAGCGCTCGTTTGGCATGGTGTTGGGCAGCAATATCACTGAGGTTGGCGGTTAAATTTATACTGGAATGCGGCTGTGCGGATAAGCCACGCACATGTGGGGCTGTCAGGGTTTGCTTACTTAGGTGGGCACAAACATTTAATAAATGAGCTGCAGGGAAAACGGTTGCCTCACTGACCAGTGCGGCTTCATCGGCATTGGAGGCGGCAACAAACAAACCTCGTTTTTCGTGAGCTGCCTGGATGGCCGCCGGGAGTACGCCGCGTATGCCCCGTAGTTCACCGCTTAAAGCCAGTTCACCGATAAACTCAAATTGGTTAAGTGATTCGGACGGGATCTGTTCTGATGCTGCCAAAATTCCAAGGGCAATGGCAAGGTCAAAACGCCCACCTTCTTTAGGCAGGTCGGCCGGCGCTAAACTAATGGTAATACGGCGGGCCGGGAATTCAAATTGTGAATTGATTATTGCGGCACGTACCCGATCTTTACTTTCTTTTACTTCGGTTTCGGGTAAGCCGACAATCGACAAACCAGGCAAGCCATTGGACAAGTGTACTTCAACACTCACCAGTGGTGCATCTATGCCTGTTTGGGCGCGGCTGTAAACAACAGCGAGTGACATTGGCAATCCCTACCTTTTAATTTCCATCCTGATAATTATCTTACTACGGTTTTGCGTGCACGTCATTGTTGCTTGTGTTTTAATAGTTGAAAAATACGATATAAGTTCAGGTCTAGAGATTTATTCATGTTCGACTCAATCTACACTATATTATCCCTTGCACTGGGATTTGGTATGTTGCATGCACTGGATGCCGACCATGTGTTGACAGTTACAGGCATTGCAGCCAGAGAGAATCAATGGCAGAAAATTTTAAAGTACAGTTCACACTGGGCTATTGGCCATAGTCTTTCGTTATTGAGTGTCGGTTTTTCTGTCTTTCTATTAGGTATTTCATTTAATTCGGCTTTCAGTCACTATGCCGAACTTATTGTTGCGGCTATCCTTGCCATTATTGGCGGTCGTATTTTAGCGGAGTCTATGCGGCAAATATTAGGCCTGAAGTTGCCAGTAGAAAAAAGCGACAGCTTATCTTCCCGTCGGGCACTTGTTGTGGGCGGTATACATGGCGTGGCGGGTACCGCCTCTATTTTAGCTTTAATTCCGGTTACTAAAATTACTGAGCCGGCATTAGCTATCAGCTATCTGGTTTTCTTTTCAATGGGTGTTATTTTTTCCATGTTTGTTTTTGGCGGCATGTTTAGACACGCTGTTATTCGTATTCTTTTACGCTATCCACAGAGCACGGCAATGCTTCAGGCTTTTATTGGTTGCGTTGCGATTGTTTTTTCATTCCGGCTTGTGTTATCTGTTTTTGCAGCAGGGTAAAAAATGAATACCATCATGAAAGAAAATCAGTGCAAGGAATTAATGAATGCGAATCAGAAAAACTGGTTTGCAAGACTGGAACTGGGCTATAAAAAAACACAGCATAAAACAATTTTATC
>CAZEZI010000015.1:0-26513 GCA_964516315.1 uncultured Thioalkalispiraceae bacterium | reverse complement strand
TATATCCCGCCCACTCCATCCGATGATGGGGATCCCGCCGATGTTTTGGTGATTACCCCTATTCCGGTTATCCGCGGCTCGGTTGTTAAGTGCCGGTTGATTGGTATGTTAAAAATGACGGACGAAGCAGGCGAAGATGCAAAATTACTGGCCGTTCCCATTAGCAAACTGTGCAAGCTTTATAAAGATATTGAAACACATGAAGACATGCCCGGTATGTTACTGGATCAGATTTCACACTTTTTTGAACATTATAAAGATCTGGAAGAAGGTAAATGGGTCAAAATCGAAGGTTGGGCAGACGCAGATGCAGCTAAGGCTGAAGTTATTGCGTCGATTGAACGCTACCAAAATGCACCTGAAAAGCCTTTCTTCTAAAACAGAACCCACACTATGAAAGTTTGTATTGTATCTGACAGCCATGACAACCGCTTTTTGCTTAAAAAAGCGGTAGAACATGCTATATCCAGGGGCGCCGAAGCGGTGTTACATTGTGGTGATGTAGTCGCACCAACAACTTTACGCATCTTATTGCCACTCGGACTGGATATTCATGTTATCCACGGCAACAATACCGGCGATACCTTCAGCATGGCCATGCTTGCTTCTAATACAGATAACCAACTACATTACCATGGCCAGGATGCCGGCATTACTCTGGCGGGGCGAAAAATATTCCTGGTTCACTATCCGCATTATGCTGCCGCAATGAGTACCACTGGCGACTGGGATCTCGTTTGCTGTGGCCACGATCACCGTGCAAGTATTCAGCAGGTTAAAACCGTAAAACAAACACAAACAACCATGATTAACCCCGGTACTGTTGGCGGGGTTGGTGCCGAACCAACTTATGTGATGGCTGATTTAAGCATGATGGCATTTGAAATTACCCATGTGCCGGTCGATGATGAACTGGCCTATAACCAGACCCATGTTACGCCACATTAGCAACGTCTAGAATCTCTTCCGGTTTACCAAGCGCGTAGCCCTGTGCATAGTTAATCCCCATTTTACGAACACACTCGAGTATTTCCTCTGATTCAATAAATTCGGCAACTGTTTTCATTCCCATAAACTGGCCAATCTGATGGATAGACTTCACCAGATTAAAGTCTTTTTCATCCTTTAATACACTCAGAATAAAACTGCCATCAATTTTTAAATAATCTACCTGCAATGTTTTTAAATAGGTAAATGAGCTTAAACCACTACCAAAATCATCCAGGCTAAACTTGCAACCACGTGCACGCAAAGTAGAAATAAAAGTTTGCGCCACTTTAAAATTACTAATAAGTGCAGTTTCCGTTATCTCAAAACATATTTTTGAATAGGCTATTTTTGTTTCCTTGAATAACACCAGTACTTCATCCAGAAATGTTTTGTCGCCTAAAGTTTGTCCGGAAAGATTAATGCTGCAATGTGACTCTTCCGATAAATTTGAATCTTTTATCAGAAAAAATATTTTTTTAACGACCCAGCGGTCAATCACCGGCATCAAATGATATTGTTCCGCAACAGGTAAAAAATTAATCGGGGAAATAATTTCACCTGACTCACCCATCATTCGAATAAGCACTTCGCAATGGCTACGTTTATCTTTCCCATCAATATTAATAATTGGTTGTTTAAACAATTTAAACCGTTCGTCTTCTATTGCACTTTGCAACTGTTGTAAACGTGTAATATGGCCATGTCGTTCGACCGACAGTGTGTCTTTATCAGAGTAAATATAAAGGTGATTACGCCCGTTATTTTTTGCAACATAACATGCAGATTCTGCAGCGCTTAATACGCTGGTTATGTCCTGTGTTTTTGCAGTTAACATTGCAATCCCGACACAGACATTTATTTCGTAGGAATTGGAATTCCATACGAAACGTTTTTCAATAAACTGCTTGATAATTTCTTTTGCAGCCTGCTCTACTTTTTTCACACTCACATTTTCAACCAGCACTCTGAAATCAGAATGATCGATACGTGTAACACAGTCTTTTTTAACAACAACTGATTCCAGAATGTTTGATACCTGTATCAGCACTTCATCTTTCGCATCAAGACCACCACTATCCGTCAGCAGCTGTAACTGATCGAGATCCAGACTAATGTTTAGTACCGCATGCTCATCTTTACTGTTTTGAGCCGATTCAAACAAGCGGGCTATCCGCTGTTCAAACCCGTACCTGTTTATCAGGTTTGTAAGTGGGTCATGTGTTGCCTGGTAGGACAACTCCTGTTCCATTTGGCGAAGCTCAGTTACATCCCGTAACACAAGGACGGCACCGGTGGTTATTTTGTCCCGGCTCTTAAGAGGAGAAACCGTCACATCGAAACAATGTATTTCACCATTGGAATTCTTTATATATTGCTCAGAGAATGTCAGTGTTTGCTGTTGTCTAATGCATTCTTTGACTAAAGAATGCAAAGGCGGAGAGTAATTATCCCTTAGCCCACAATCAATACAGAATACACTTTTCAGTTTCTTGTTTTTCAGGTGTACATGCGGCTTACCAATCAACCTTTCTGCTGCCACATTTACAAACTGGATATGCCCTGATTTATTGGTTGTAATAACACCATCGGCAATAGACTCCAATGTCACCTGTGCACGCTCTTTTTGCTGAAATAAGCGTGCTTCCATATGTTCACGTTCGGTTACATCCTGAATAAAAGCATAAACAAATTGTTCACCATCACTCTCAATTAATTTTGCATTCATTTCCAGCATTAATTCTTTATTATTACTGCTATAACTGAATACGTAATGGTTCTTTTTCTTCTTCAATAAGGCATCCCAGGCCAGGGAAAATTCTTTATGTTTTGATGGGCTAAGTAATTCACTGAATGTTCCTGGTCTGGAGTCCGGGTGAAAATTAAAAGTCTTGCAAAAGGCCGAATTTACTTCACGCAACTGGCCATTAATATCCGTTGACATAAAGGCATCATGCGTTGTGTTTAGAAAAATCTGATTATGCTGCATTTGTTCTGTTAATTTTCGTTCAGAACTGAGTAACCGCTTGAATAGAGGGCCGATCGATATCACGGCTATTAAAATAAAGACAGATATAATTAAGGCAACAATTTCAGCTTGTAGTTTTTGTGTAACAACAGGGTAAGCCTGTATTGCATAATACAAACTAATACTACGGCGAATGGCCATCAGGAAGATAGCGCTTGCCAGGGTAACCCAGACCAGCTTGCCACCAATTTCTTTTATTAAACGTAACGCAAAGTATACAGATACAAATTGAATGCATACTGATACCAAAAGTACAGCAATAACTAACATCAAAAACCTCTAGTACAACTTAATTGGGGGCTAAGTTTCTAAAAGTAATTCGCTATCCCTATTTTTCATATTTTGTACTTGTTATGCATACCCGCTCATATCAAGCATTGCTTCCATTCACTCGTCTATTACACACATGCTATGTTTTAGCATAACCTGATAAAAATTAAAGCTTTTTTATTCAATATCCGGATTTTTTTCATACAGAATCTTTTTTAACAACCCACATTGCTCTTTTTGACTCCATCGTTACAACAAATCTTCAATAAACCAGGCCGAAAAGGCATGCCGACCACTCAACTGTGATTTTTTATAAATAGCGGATGCTTGTTGACGTACTGTTTTTTCAAGTGTATCCCGAATCGCCGCTATTTCTTTTAAACTAAAGCCTTTAAGCAATAGCCAACCTACTTCTTTTTCACTTTGTGTTAAGTTCCATTCATCAAATTGTTTGCTAATCACTTCACTCAATTGTTTGCGTGCACTTAATATATAGCTGTTAGCTTTCCCCCGTTGTTGCTCTGACTGTGCCAGATCTGTTTTTAACTTTTGTATCTGCGCAACTTGCTGACGTTGTTCATAGAGTATCCATACAATAAGTATAATGGCTAATGCAACCACCAGCGCTTCCTTGAATATATGTGAGAAAGGGGCTCCATGAGACAGATCCCATAATAAGTCCAGCCCACTCGTTATACCCACAAGCAGTAATACGGCAATTAAAACGACTTCTTTTGTTGGGCGTATTATCATTTTAGTTGTCTTTATATATTAGCAAGCAAATCAAGTAGTTATATCATGAGACATATGTCTATAAATAACAATAGTACGTCATGTGCCCGATGGATATTTGCGTAAATACTGCCATCATAACAATATGTAAATACAAATGAGAGAGAAGATGATGAAAAATAAAGTCTACGTGTGGGATCCCCTGATACGCTTTTTTCACTGGACATTGGTAATCGCATTTACCATCGCTTACCTGACCGGAGAAGAAGAAAGTCTGCTGCACGCCTATTCAGGGTATTATATACTCGGACTGCTGGCGGTACGCATTGTCTGGGGCTTTATTGGCACACACTATGCGCGCTTCAGTCAGTTTATTTATCCGCCAACCGCTGTGATTGATTATATAAAAGGGCTGTTTTCATTGGGGCACAACGAAACCCCCGATAAAAAGTTTATTGGCCATAACCCGGCTGGAGGCTGGATGGTTATTACCTTATTGATTAGCCTGCTTGCAACAAGCTATAGCGGTCTGAAGGTATACGGGCTTGAAGGTTATGGACCACTTGCGAGTAATGCGACAAGCATTAGCCAACAGCAGGAGCAATTTATAAAAGTATCTGAATCCAGAACTGAACATAATGATGATGCAACTGAAGCAGAGGAAGAATTCTGGGAAGAAATCCATGAATTTCTGGCTAATTTTACAGTACTGCTTATTGCTCTACACATTGGCGGTGTGTTCTTATCCTGTAAAAAACAAAAGCAGAATCTGGTTAAGTCGATGTTAACGGGTTTTAAAGACCCCTGATTTATTATTACTTTTGCTCTTCTCATTTGCCGGTGTATTAATACCGGCATTTTTATTGCAGTATATTGTTAATATTAAGCAGGAGTATTTTTTTCAACCCACTTGTCACCGCTTGTTGTGGCTTCTTTTTTCCAGAAAGGTGCACGGGATTTGAGAGCTTCCATAATATAACGATTAGCCTCATAAGCGGCGGCACGGTGTGCGGACCAAACAGCAACTAATACGATAGAATCATTCGGCTGAATGTCTCCTACCCGATGCACAATAAGCGTGTCCAGCACTGGCCACTTTTGTTTTGCTTCGTTACAGATTACTTCAAGTGCTGATTCGGTCATCCCCGGGTAATGCTCAAGCGTCATACTCGATACATCATGAGCTTCATTAAAGTCGCGCATGCTGCCAATAAAAATAGTGCTGGCACCGTATTGCCCCTTGCCAATATCAGCTTCAAGTTGCTGTTGATGTTGCTGTACTTCCGTAAAGGGTTCAAACAAACTTTCTTTAATATAAACCGGCATGCTTAACCTCCCGTTACCGGGGGAAAAAAAGCAACTTCGTCATTTTCATTAACGGTGATATCTTCACTGGCATATTCCTGATTAACAGCAATAAGCGTTTTAGGGGGTAAAGCCGATTGACCGGTTACTTTTTGCCAAACCTGTAAAGCCGTTAAGCCTGTTACAAAATCAAGCTGGGCTTCGTCCATATTGAGTTCTTCGCGTAAACGTGCAAAAAATTTAACTGTAATAGACATAAGCTGTTCTCTCTCCCATCTGGAGTAATGTTTCAAAAAGACTATATAATAGTATAGGATCCTAGCATGCACGCCTGGTTTTTGGGCAATTAATCCATAAGGTATTGAAAAATAATGACTAAACTGACACATTTTACCGCCACAGGCGATGCACACATGGTTAACGTGGGCGAGAAAACCGTAACCTCACGGCAAGCCATCGCTGAAGGCTGGATTAGAATGCAAAAACAGACACTGGCACTGATTATTGATGGCGGCCATAAAAAAGGTGATGTACTCGGCATTGCGCGCGTTGCCGGTATTATGGCGGCAAAAAAAACCGCTGATCTGATCCCGCTATGTCATCCATTAATGCTTAGCAAGGTCAATATTGATCTTGAGCCTGATATTGAAACACAGCGGGTTTATTGCCGTTCAACGGTGGCCTGTAGTGGACAAACCGGCGTTGAAATGGAGGCCCTGCACGCAACCCAGATTGCACTGCTCACCATTTATGATATGTGTAAAGCCGTCGATAAAGCCATGACCATCGAGTCGGTTCGTTTAGTCGAAAAACAAGGGGGCAAATCGGGGCACTGGAAAAGGCCCAAATAATAAAAACCGGCGAAACAAGGCAAGCCGTAATAATCTAAACAGCTACTTTGCCTACATGAATTGCCCGCGCTTTACGTCTATCCAATGACTGACGGCGTTCTTCAGTGACCAGTTCTTTATCGCTGTCATAAAAAGGAAAGATAAGTTGATCTCTATTTCGCCGACGATCCATAAATGCAACCCGCCGCTGGTTACTGTCCCGACTAAGCAGAAAAAATATCACCGCAAGGGTGGCAAGAAATAAAACAATCGCCAGAATAATGAGTGTTCCATCGAAAAAATCAAGAAATGTTTCCATTTATTTGTCCATAAATAATTGAGACTATTTGTATCCCTGAGATAATGCCCTGAAGACAATGACTGAATGCTATCCCTTGATACTATCCCGGAACACTACTCATACACTCAACGATAACGCATAATAGCCGAACTAAAACACAATAAACCGAGATATATCTCACATTATGGCAAGCAAACAAACAAAGGCTCCCTCTTCTGTACAGGAATTACTTGATAACTGCCGCCAGCTTGCCGGCCTCAGTCTTGCTGATTTGGCAAAGCAAACCCGGTCTTCATTACCGGTTTCCCCTGTCCACGCCAAAGGCTGGGTAGGCCAACAGGCCGAAAAAATTTTAGGGGCAAGCGCAGGTTCCAAAGCCGAACCAGACTTCCCTAACCTGGGGATTGAACTTAAAACACTGCCACTGAATGCCAACGGTCTGCCACAGGAATCAACCTACGTTTGCCATATTCAATTAATGGGGCTAAACCAGCAAACCTGGCAACAAGCCTGGGTAAACAAAAAACTTCAGCAGGTTTTATGGTTACCCTATGAAGCCAGCAAGAACATTGAATATGGCAAACGCAAAATTGGCCATGCGATTTTATGGCAACCTTCACCCAGTCAGGCACAGCAACTACAACAGGATTGGGAAGAGATTATGGAAAAGCTTTGCATGGGCGAACAACAACAGCTGAGCGCACATCATGGCCAGTTCCTGCAAGTGCGTCCTAAAGCGGCTAATGCAAAAGCCCTGACCAAAGCCTACGATGAGCAAGGCGAATTGTGCCAGACTCTGCCACTGGGCTTCTATTTAAGACCCGATTTTACCCGTGAAATACTCGAAAATAGCTATTTACGTCAGTAACTAGCTGAAAAGTTGTTAAAAATAGCAAACCCGGCCAGCAAACAAACAAAAACTCAAAATTTATCCCTTTTTGCCGATATAAAAACCAGGGAGGTTTGCACATTGACAAGATGAAGCAAGCCCGAATATCAATACTTCAGGGTCAAGTAAAAATAATGAGCGAAACAAAACTACAACAATGGGTTAATCACCTTAGCCAGCGTGAGCTGCCTATCTTTAAATATTCACTGATTGCGATCACCGAAATCACCGCCCGCGAAAACAGTTCGAACCATGAACTTTCCAGCGCCATTTTAAAAGACGTCAACCTCACTGCACGTATTTTACGGCTGTCGAACAGTTATATTTATAACCCATCCAACACACGTGTTAACACTGTTACCCATGCCGTGATGTTGCTTGGATTTAACCTGGTTCGTGATATCAGTATTTCACTGGCCATTATTGATACCTTATTAAAAGGTAACAAAGAAACCCATATCATGAAATTAATGGCGCGCACCTTTCATGCCGCTGTACAGGCACGCGCAATAGCCGAAGCATTAAATGATGAGTCATCTGAAGAAATTTTTATTGCAGCCCTCCTTTACAGTATAGGTGAGCTCACTTTCTGTTGTGTTGACAGCCAGTCAAGTGAAAAGCTCATTAACAGTCGACTAATTACAACAGATGAGCGCTATGAACAGATGCAACATGAAGTGCTTGGTTTTACTTTTAAAGACCTTACTGAAAAATTAACCCAGGACTGGCAGTTAAGTGACTTGCTACGTGACACATTACATAATTGCAAAAGGCCAGACAACCGCTGCCAGCACATTATTCATGGTAATGCGATAGCCGCAGCAGCTGAACATGGATGGCAATCACCTGAAACAGATAAAGAACTCGCCGCACTGGCAAAACATTTAAAGAAAGACTTAAAAGAAACAACTCTGTTTGTACACGACAATGTGGAAACCGCAGTAGACGTTGCACGGGAATTTGGTGCCCGTGCTGCAGCAGAATTTATTCCCAGCCTGGATACATCACACCCGGATAACAGCGTTCCCCCGGAACTGGAAGAACAAAACCAGTATTTAGTCCCTGATCACATGCTACAACTTTCAATACTTAGAGAGCTTTCAGGCATACTTAGTAAAAAGCCTGCCTTAAATACCATTTTAACCATGGTGCTAGAAGGTATTTATCGTGGCATAGGTATGGATCGTGCCGTACTTGTATTTATAAACCCGTCTAAAACAGAAGCCCGTGCAAAAATTGCCCTGGGGATCGACAGCCATAAAATTCAAAATGATTTTATATTTAACATTAATATGGATAAACCAAACCTGTTACAACAAATATTAATCTACAACCGCAGTTACTGGATTAAAGATGATCATGAAGGCCAACAACTTGTTTCAAAGAACATGAAACAAATCCTTAATACCAATACTTTTTTTATTGCACCCATTTCAGTCGAAAACCAGACAGTTGGCCTTTTTTATGCTGACCGCCAACCCAGTAACCGAGCACTTGACGATGAAAGTTTTGAGAGTTTCAAGCATTTTGCTCAGGAAGCCAGTATTGCTTTAAAATTTATAAAACAAAACTAAAGCATTACTTAATATTCTATATAAGGTTCTATAGCCATTCACTCGGAAATTAATTTTGGGTATACTTGCATAAACCAAATCAACTTTACCCGAGTGCTCAATGACCAGCCAAGCCACATCAGACCTGCTTATAGAAAAACGCAAAAAGGCTATTACCAACAATTTTAACCTTGTTGCATCAGGTTACGATAATCCAGCACAACGTTACTTTCCAATGTGTGCCGATCGAATGGCTGAATATCTAAAACCTAAACCGGGCAACCGTGTACTTGATATTGCAACGGGAACCGGCATGGTTGCCACAGCTATGGCACAGGCCATATTACCGGATGGACGAGTACAGGGTATTGACCTGTCCAGTGGCATGCTGGATAAAGCATTTGAAAACCTGACCAAACTTGGATTGAATAATATTGACCTGCATGAAATGGATGCTGAAAAGCTCGACTTTAAAAGTAATTATTTTGATTGTATCAGTTGTGGCTTTGGAATATTTTTTCTGTCTGACATGCATGCAAGCCTGGAAGAATGGCTTCGTGTTTTAAAACCTGACGGCCGACTTATGTTTACCACTTTTGAGTCCAGCTCATTTGGTAATTTAATAACGGCTTTCGTTGAACAACTGGCGGAGTTTGATGTATTTTTTGATACCAGCAAAGAACGGCTCAGTGACATGCAGGCCTGCGAATCTCATCTTCATCAAGCAGGTTACAGCGACGTTCAAATTCATAGTGAACAACTGGGTTATCACCTTAAAAGTGAAGATGACTGGTGGGACATTATAATGAATAGTGCATTACGAGGCTATGTGTCTCAGCTTAACGCTATACAGTTTGCACAATTCCGTGCCCGACATCTGGATGAAATAAAGAAGCTGAAAACCGACAAGGGGATCTGGCTTGATGTTAATGTTATTTTTTCCACTGGAAAAAAGTCGGCTGAATAATTAAAAGTTAGCCTCCTGCCAAACCAGCCAAAATCAGTCGCCAGTAGGCACAATACTGAATTCCTTAATTTTTTCATTTTCCATTAAAGCATTCGATAAATAATAAAATGCATTTTCATTATATGCAAAAATTGTCATCTGATATTCAAACAAGTTACTTTCATTATTCAACTCAAAACTTAAATGTGATTCTTTTACGTTATAAAGATGAATGAATTGCAGTAATGCATCACGCTCCATAATATCCTGACGTTTAAAGCTTACTTTTAAATGTCCAAAGCGTCGGGTTGGCATTTTACGTTCAATCCAGCCAAATCCACCCAGAACCAGTAAAGTCATAAACGTTGCAAAGAAACCAGCGCTAAAAAAGCCCATCCCGACCAGAATACCAATCGCGGCTGTCATCCAGATAGAAGCGGCTGTTGTTAAACCACGAATGGTTAATTTTTCACGCATAATAACACCGGCACCGAGGAAACCAATACCTGTCATAATGCCCTGCGCCATTCGGGTAGGATCGACACGTATCGTATCCACCGGCACACCGGCCAGTAAATCCCACTGGTAAGCAGTCAATAACATTAATAAAGAGGAAGCGACACAAACCAGTGAATGGGTTCGTAAACCGGCCGGCCGGCCATGAAAAGCGCGTTCAAGCCCGATAATTGCACCTGCTAACAGTGCCAAACTCAAACGAATTAAAACCGCTTCATAATCAATCATTGCTCGTCCTTTTTAACTATTATGCATAAATTATGGCTTATATTTATCATTTATGCAGTTTTAAGTTCGCATTTATTTGGCTGAGAAATAAACACCCCGTATAATACATTTCTTTTTCGAACATGCCGGGTTTAACCTTATGAGTAGTCAGGATAACAAAAATTCATCCCTTGAAGCCGCCAGTGAAAATACTGACGAATTACTTCAACAGCGCTTAATCACTTATCAGGAACACATTGATGAATTACCTGAGCAAACCCACCCACGAGACCGTGCTCTGCTGGAACTTAATCTGGCTGAAACATTAGTTGGTTTAAAACGTGGCGAAGAAGGCTGGAATATTGCACGCACAGCTTTTGATGTTTTTCTGGAGTATCAATCCTGGCAGGATGCTGTCGAAGCACTGGTGGTTTTATATCAGGCTGAACAACCTGCATCCATTGTTGCTTTGGGGCAGGCCGCCTGGCTGGCTGTTAGTTTCCCGATTAGCCCGGAAACAAGTTTTGCAGTGATGACACATTTAATCGATGAAATGCCATCCAGCGCAGACGGTGCCGCCGTTGCAGCCATTGTTGGCCAGTATGTTGTTGACTTACGCGCAACCGATGAAGAGCATGAAAGCCTGTCATTCCTGACCCGCAATGTTTTAGTCAAAGTTGCCGAATTGCATAGCGGTGTTAAATCCCAGAAAGAACTGGACATCTGGCGACTTAAACTGGAACTTAATGAGCCAGAAAAGTTCTTACCAAGGATGTCACTGGTTATTGGTGCAATTGTTGAAGATAACTGGTGGTTTGATCGTGATAAATTACGAGAATTAATGGATTAGGAAAACCGTCCAGTTTTAAAATACAAGCAGTGAAACAAATTCCGCCTATTAGTCAGTCGTTCCTCATTATATTAACTGCACTTTTTTTAGTGCTGTTTGGCAACGTCAGTTTTTTTTCCAATGTCATAAAAATTTACCCACTAGATTTATCGAATCTGCTATTTCTTGTTTCACTGTTTTTTCTGTTGCTTTGCTTCATTATTATTATTCTGGCCGTTGTGAGTTACAAATATACAATCAAACCAGTACTGATTACTGTATTGCTCATTTCCTCTATTAGCAGTTATTTCATGAACAGCTACAACATCATTATTGATGAAAACATGCTGCGAAATACTCTACAAACAAACTTTTCCGAGGCGTTGGATTTAATTAACCTCAAACTCGTTATATATTTTATATTTCTTGGGGTAGCTCCATCGTGGCTTGTTTACAAGGCCAACCTTAAAGAATACTCTTTTAAGGCTGGCTTATTAAGCAAAATAAAACTCGTACTGATATCTGCACTAACGATTGGTTTAATTATTTTCAGCTTCAGTAAATATTATGCTTCTTTTATTCGTGAACATAAGACACTGCGCTTATATACCAATCCCGTTTTTTATATTTATTCAACCGGAAAATATATTTCCAACAACCTTAAGATAAAAAAACGACCACTCCAGCATATTGGCAAAGATGCAAAAATAGACAAAATGGATATTGACCGGGAACTGGTTATTCTTGTTATTGGCGAAACAGTAAGAGCCGATCGGTTCTCTCTGAATGGTTACCCTAAAAAAACCAACCCATTACTGGAAAAAGAGGACATTGTCAGTTTCAGGAACATGTCTTCATGCGGAACATCAACCGCTGTTTCTGTTCCCTGTATATTTTCAAAGTTCACCCGCGCAGAGTACAGTAACGAAAAAGGGCAAACCTACGAAAATATTCTGGATGTACTCTCACATGCCGGCGTCAACATTTTATGGCGCGACAACAATTCAGATTCAAAAGGTGTGGCATTGCGTGTGCCACAGGAAAATTACCGAAGTAGAAAAACCAATACCGTATGTGATACTGAATGTCGCGACGAAGGTATGTTAATTGGCTTGCAGGATTATATTAATAGCCAGCAAGGGGATATTCTTATCATCCTTCATCAAATGGGTAACCATGGACCAGCTTACTATAAACGTTATCCTGAAGAATTTGAGCACTTTACACCAACATGTAAAGATAAAAACCTTGAAAACTGTAGTCAGCAACAAATTAGTAACAGTTATGATAACGCTATCGTTTACACTGATTACTTTTTGTCGAAAGCAATACAGCTACTTAAGAATAATTCAGATAAATATGAAACAGCTTTGCTTTATGTAAGCGACCATGGTGAATCATTAGGAGAAAATGGTATTTACCTGCACGGCATGCCCTACTTTATTGCACCTGATTCACAAACACGCGTTGCATCTGTTTTTTGGGCAGGTGAAAATATGGAAATTAATAAAGGAAAACTGAAAGCAAAAGAACATCAAGTCATTTCGCACGACAATGTTTTTCATATGCTGCTCGGGCTATTTGAGGTGCAAACAAAAATCTATAAAAAAGAACTTGATATTATTGATTATTCAGAAAAAGATTAGGCTACTCAATTTTTCTAACATACATCTTCTGGCGTGTTATTTTCTGAACTCTCCTGTTTTGCTTTGTAGACAACTTCAGTACGATTTCTGCCACATGATTTGGCATGATATAAAGCTTCATCAGCACGCTGAATCATTGTTGCCGCAGTATCATTAGTATCAAATAATGTTAAACCGGCAGAGAAGGAAGGAACCTTAACCTGAATATGGCCATCTTCAATAAAACTTTGCTTTGCTTTATCCCTCACTTTTTCCATTGCAGCTAATGCACCCTGCTCACTTGTGTTTGGAAATAAAACGGCAAATTCTTCACCGCCATAACGACAGACCAGATCATGCTGCCGAAAGATAGTAAATAAGCTGTTGGCATAACATTTCAATACCCGATCACCCACAGGGTGACCATACTTGTCATTAATCTGTTTAAAATAATCCAGGTCAACCATTGCCAGGGCTAAATTAAAATTGTAGCGCTGCGCTCGCCCCAGTTCATCATCAAGTCGCCGCATAAATGCACGGCGATTAGGCAAACCAGTCAACTCATCAGTAATGCTGAGTTGCCGAACCCGTGCAAGTTCACTACTCAGGTGGCGGCTGTCTGTCTCTATCATATGGAAGTATTTCTTTGCATCGTCCAGATTAATTAACAGCACTTTATGTGCTTCAATTAAACCTTCAACATCATCGGCTAAAGCTTCACGCAATATTTCAATATCATCAATGGTGTTGGCTTCTTTTAAACCATTACGTATTACTTCCAGCATTACACCGAACTGTTCATGTTTAGCGACTGTATCATTAATTCGACTGGTTAGCTCACTACGTACATAATCTGACTTACCTGATTGCTCAGATAGATAACTCTCATATTCACCCTGCAATTTTTTGCCCAGGTTTTCCCTGTCAGCATTCGCCTTATAATTAGGTAACAACTCGTCAATTAAATCTTCCAGTGGATTTTTTTTATCAATAACAACCGATTCGGATTCAACAGGAATAAATAACCCTGGATGGTTAAGCTGTTCTTTTTTCCCTTCGCCATAATAGTCCAGCAAAGGCAGTAACGCATCACGAATAATTTGCTCGTCAAGCGCATCCATTCTCGCCATATGCAATAAATACATATCGATAAATTTACGCAAAGACTGGATTTCCAGGCTACTAATAGGTTGCTGTAATTGCTTCTGAATAAGCTTGACCTGCAAATGCAGCGATGAGCCTGGCGTAAGGTGCTTTAAGTACGTTGTGAGGAAGTTTTTAACAATGGTGAGTAAAACCGATTCACGTTTAACATGCTCGGCTTCGCCTTCTTTCAGGATGCGTTCAACCTGCTTGAATATTACACTCCCTGTTGTCGAAGTGTTTAATTCATCGAGTAAGGACAAGGCACGGCGTAATACAGATGAATCCGCATTTTGCTCGGTTAATGTGGATGCCCCTGACGCCTCTAATTCGGTATCAGTATTATTGTTTTTCATTGCCCCAACCCTTTACATCTTTTATTCTAAAAAAAATACAGGCTTGAGCCGCATGTAAAACTCAGCAAGTTGCAAACCTATTTTTTAGCTATTGGGCGAACTAACAGATTGAAATTACCCTTTCCGTTATATAGCTGCAAGCAATATTTACAGCTATTTTTTAGTAATAAAGCACACTCCTTTTAAATTTCAGTTACTTAGATGAAATAGTTAAACTAAAGACACATTTAAAGTATGATAGTGTTTTACTCAGAAACCTGCATTAAAACTCCCATAGAGGCACCAGACTTATGAATATTCAACGCTATATTATCACTGGTATTTTAACGATTATTCCCCTATGGATTACCTGGCTGGTATTTGATTTCTTCTTTTCTTACATAATCCTGCTCTGGAAACCATGGGTTGAGGTTTTTACCCAGGCACTGCAACAAAATCACCCGCATATTTCAAGCTGGCTAATTGCCCCATGGTTCCAGACAATTATTGCCAGTATTTTTACTTTGATTGTTCTGTACACTCTTGGCTGGGCTGCCAGCCGTGTTATTGGGCGACGCATTCTGGGTTTATTTGATCGTGCAATTAACCATATACCCGTCGCACAAACAATTTATGGCTCGGTAAAAAAATTAATTGCGGCGCTACGACAAAAACCCGACAGTTTAAATCGTGTTGTGCTAATTGCCTTCCCGTCCCCCGAGATGAGAACAGTCGGTTTTGTAACACATGTATTTAAAGATTCAAATGATGGAACCGAACTGGCGGCCGTTTACGTACCAACCACACCTAACCCGACCTCAGGCTATATGGAGATTGTTGCTACCGATAAATTAATTGCAACAGACTGGACAATGGACGAGGCGATGACATTTGTATTAACGGCGGGTTCGGTTGCGCCGGAGAATATCAGTCTTTCGAATACAAAAGAAGATTAAGCAGGTGACTAACCTGCGGCTTGCTTCTCTTCAATCAGTCTAGACACTTCTATCACGGTCTGGAATTCAAACAAATCAACCACGTCAATCAGATCAGGATAAGCATCATCAATTCTGGCGTGTATTTCGGCCAGAGCTAAAGAACTAATCCCGACATCAAAAAAATTGTCTTCGGAACGAATCGTTTTATCTTCGACAACCTCATTGCAGATAGCCAGTAATTGCTGCTGCAGTGGAGTTAAGTTTTCAGCTTCACTTTGTACGGCTTCATCCTGTTGGCTTATGATCTGCAATACATCATTAAATTCACCCGCCAGATAATCGTCAGCCAGTAAACGCCGTTGCACTTTGCCACTGGTGGTTTTTGGAATACGTTTAACCGGCACCACCGTATCGACCTGCAAGCCGGTCTGACTATTGATAAGCTTGGCAACATCCCGTGCCAGTGCCGAAAATTCATTAATATCTGCCCGATACAGAATAAAGACAACCAGCTCATCTTTTTGTTGTTCGGGGTGGTTCACCCCATAAACAACCACTTTGCCTAACTCCAGCTGCTCATGTTGTAGCGCAATGGATTCAAGATCATGCGGGAAATAATTTTGCCCGTTGGCAAAAATAATATCTTTAGTACGACCGGTTACGACCAACTCACCATTAAGTAAAAAACCCAGATCGCCGGTGTTCAGCCAGCCGTCACCGGTTAACGCGATGGCATTGGCTTCTTCATTTAAATAGTAACCTTGCGTTACACTGTCACCTTTTATCTGGATGTCACCAATATGCTCTGCCGGTAATGTATTATTATCTTTATCGGTTATTTTAATTTCCATATCGTTTACCGCAGGGCCTTCTATAGCAAAACTGGCAGCATCCGGATGCTCAGCATTCACAATAGAAATCTTATCACCCATTAACAGGTCATGTCTGTCCAGATGAATGGCACGGTAATCGACGCCAAGCGCAGGAAAGGCAACAGCCAGTGTTGCTTCGGCAAGGCCATATACGGTAAACATCGTATTATGTTTTAAACCATAACTCGCCAGACGTGACAGGAACTGTTCACAAATATCCACTGAAATGGGTTCTGCACCATTATATATAAGACGCACAGAACTTAAATCCAGATCGATTTCCTTATCACCTAAAGATTTTAAATAATGCTTATAACCAAAGTTAGGTGAACACAAAATAGTTGCTTTATGTTCACTGGCTTTTTGTAACCACAATAAAGGACGGCGACTGAACAAGTCGGTGGCCATAATACATTGCTTCATATTCCATACCAGCATATTAATATGAAAACCGATTAAACCCATATCATGGGTAAGCGGCATCCAGCTTAAGGTGCAGTCTTGCTCGGCATAACCACCACCAACGGCAATAGCATTCACATTGGTAATAATATTTTTATGGGTTAACAACACCCCTTTTGGGTCGCTGGTTGAACCGGACGAAAACTGGATAAAAGCAATATCATCAGGCTGAACGCTGGCAACCTGACCGACAATGCTTAAATCAATATCGATAATTGCATCGTGCTCAATGGCTTTACCTGCAAGAGCAGCGTATTCAGCTTGCAATGCCTGTGCTTGCGCATACTTTTCGAGTCGTTGTAAGTTGTCACTATCAATGTAGATATAACCATTTTTTAATTTATTAAAAATTTTGAATAATTTGGAACGGTGCTCATCACTAATACCTACCGCAACTGGCACCGGCACAATGCCACCCAAAATGCATGCCCAGAATACATCAATAAATCGTTCATTATTTTTTAAAAAAATAATAAGTTCATCACCTTGCTGAAGGCCACGTTGTTGAAAATGGGCTAATAAAGATAAAGCGCGCTTTTGCAATTCTGCATAACTAACAACTGTTTCCTTATCTTTACCTTCAATATAGGTAATGGTTTGATTATGCTGGCACTGTGTATTAAATGCTTCGATCAATGTCTGAAATGTATTCATTGCTGCTGTTTACCTTTTGCTAATTTTCAACATAATGGGGTTCTTTGCACGCATATTAATACTGGCTTCAAGCTCGGGAGTTTTGTCATCCAGTAATTCAAAATGAAATTTTTGTGCCATCAGGCCAATGTGAATCTGCATTTCAACGGTTGCAAAAAAATCACCTATGCAACGACGCGGGCCTGCAGAGAAAGGCAGATAACAGAATTTATGGCGTTGTTTTTCGACCTCGGCAGTAAAGCGTTGCGGATAAAATTTATCAACATTGTCCCAGTAGCTGGTATTGCGATGTAAATAATATGGTGATAAAAAAACATCTGCTCCGGCCGGAATAAAATAATCCCCTATCTGATCATCCTTGATTGCTTTGCGCGTAAACAACCAGACAGGCGGGTACAGTCTTAAAGCTTCTTCGGTTACCTGTTTAATATAAGGCAGTTTTTCCAGATCATTAAAACCCGGTGCACCACTTATACCCGACTGAATTAATTCATCCTGAACAGCTTTGTCAACATCGTTATATTTTGCAATAAAATACCAGACCCAGGTTAAAGTGATAGCACTGGTTTCATGGCCTGCGACAATCATGGTCATTACTTCATCGAGCAGTTCCTTGTCCGTCATTGCATCACCGGTTTCTTTATCGCGCGCATCAACAAAAACCGAAACAAAATCATTGTATTTTTTTGTGGTAGTGCGTCTGGCCTGAATAAGTTCCAGTAATAAAGACATTAGAGAGCGGTACTTCAGCACAACCTTCATATCCCGGGTTGGATCTTCGGTTAAAAATGCAAATGGATTTTCGCCGGCCTGCTCAAGTAGCGTGTCCACATCATCACTGAATAAAAGCCGCAACACAATATCCAGCGCCAGATCACTGGCTTCGTAACTTATATCAATTTCGGTGCTGGCTTGTGTCCCCAATAACGCAGTCCATTTGTCCATGCGTTGTAAATTACATTGCTGTACCATTTCAACCTGTGCCGCTATCATTGCTTTACTAAAAGCAGGTTGAATCATTCTGCGTTGCTTACGCCAGAATGCGCCATCGCTGACGATAATGCCATTGCCCAACAGCATTTTGACCCGCTCAAAGCCAACACCTTTTTTATAGTTCTGATAATTTTTTAACAGAATATGCTTGATATATTCAGCATTATTAATCAGATAACTGTCACTGCGACGTGTTGTGGATTTAACCCGTACAATATCCCCGTATTGGCTATAAAGCTGTTCAAGCAATGCAAAAGATTCATCGGTCGTATTGATGTCATACGCTTCAGTCGGGCCGGGTGGATTTTTAAGGTTATCTTGCAACGATTTGGACATTTATAGTTAGGAATGAGATAGTTATGCTTAATTTAAGTTATATGTTTGACTGCATTTCGCTGTATTTTACGCTGAAGTCGAATAGAATATCGGAATGCTGATACTATATTATATATTACCTCAAAAGAGAATGAATTCGGCCGCATTCTTGCCTGTATTGCAACAACTCCCCACCGGTAAGTCACGCCAGATACGCCGGTTAGGTGACAGGCAAACACAACTGCAATCCATTATTGGGCTCGCACTTGTCAAATCAGGCCTGCAGCAACTTGGCTTACGTAAATTCCACTTAAAAAAAATACGCTTTCAGAACAATAAACCTTATGTCCGACAGGGCAGCTATTTTTCTATTAGCCACAGCAAACAATGTATTTGCTGTGTTGTCAGCAAAACTCATAGCGTCGGTATTGATGTTGAAAAAGACAGGCCACTTACAGAGAGTTTGATTAAAAAATACCACCTGACAGGTAATCATAGTGATAAAAATAATGCTGGCGCCATTATGGTCTGGACTCAAAAAGAAGCTGTTTTAAAAGTATGCGCCAATAACAAACTCAGTGAACTAAAACAAGTTGTAATTGAGCAGAATAAAGCGCATTTTAAAAAACACTGTTACCGGCTTAAATCTTTTTCTCTTCCCCAAAAATACACAATGAGCATTGCAAGTACCCAGGCTATTACAAAACTTAAAATAAAACGTGTATACTTTTAAAAATTAAATATCGAAAGTTAGCATAATGATTTCACGTGAAAAGAAAAAAAAGTTTACCAAAAGCATTGCACCCTTTTTGGTCCGTTGGCTTTTAAATATAATATGGCGCACATGTAAAATAGTAAAGATTCAGGGCGAATATAATCTTGAGCCATTAATAAACTCAAAACACCCCTTTATCCCTGTTTACTGGCACCAACATCATGTATACGGGGCTTACCTGATGCTTAAACTTAAAAAGCGCGGCGTTAATATTGGTTTTTTAATCAGCCCTTCCAGCGACGGTGACATGTCAGCAAAAATTGCACAAAAATGGGGAACCGTTGCGATCCGGGGCTCCAGCACCCGTACCGGTGCAAAAGCCTTACGTGATTTATACCTGGCAATAACAAAAGATAAAATATCCCCGGTAAACACTTCAGACGGCCCAACCGGCCCAATCCATGTTTTTAAACCCGGTGCCATCATGCTGGCACAACTCACAAAAAGTGAGCTGGTTCCTGTCGCTTATGCTGCCAGCCGCTACTGGCAGCTCAAATCATGGGACAAATTTATCATCCCCAAACCTTTTTCAAAAATTGTAATCAGTATTGGTAAGCCGGTAACAATTGAAAAAACATTATCGGAAGATGAACTGGACAAAACCTGTAAGCTGATGCAGTCAATGTTATTAAAACTGGAATTTTCGGCGAGAAAAGAGCTGGAAAAAAATGGCTATTTTTAAGCAAGTTTTTTACGTACATCCTCCAGCACCTGCAATATAGGTGCATTATCTTTCAGCAAAGCTTCAAACTCATTAACCGGCAGGGGTTTGCTAAATAAAAACCCCTGAACAGTTTTGCAGCCTAAAGCATTCATATAGGCCAGTTCATGGGCTGTCTCAACACCTTCTGCTACTACATCTAAATGCAGGCTATGGGACAAAGACATAATTGCGGTTACAATCGCAGCATGATCATTATCCGACCGGTCGTGCACATTTTTTACAAATGAGCGGTCAATTTTTAATTCATCAATCGGAAAACGGTTTAAATAATCAAACGAAGAATAGCCCGTACCAAAATCATCAATGGCAATACGAACCCCCAGTTCTTTCAACGCATTTAAAACATTTAAACTGAATTCAACATTATCCATTAAGCTTGTTTCCGTCAGCTCCAGTTCCAGCATACAACCATCCAGCCCGTTATTCGTTAAAGCTTCTTCAACTGACATAATAAAGTCTTCTTTCCTGAATTGTAATGCTGAAACATTCACTGAAATTGTTGTAGCCGATAACCCCTGTTGCTGCCAATGCCTGCAAATTTTACAAGCCTCATTCAGAACCCATTTGCCCACATTATGTATCAAGCCACTCGATTCAAGCGCAGGTAAAAATTCAAGTGGTTGCACTAATCCATAGTCCGGGTTATCCCAGCGCAACAAGGCCTCACCACCAACTATATCACCCGTTGCGCCGTTTATTTTGGGTTGGATAAACAGAAGAAATTCATTTTCTTCAAGCGCTTTATTTAATGAATATTGTCGTTCATAGAAGTTGATATGCCGACGTCCATCATCGCGGCTAAATAACTGGAAATTATTACGGCCAAAGTCTTTCGCGTTATATAAAGCGGAATCAGCATGTCGAATAAGCTCTTCCATTTCCTTTGCATCCTGATTAACAATACTAATCCCGATGCTACAGGTTATATGAATATAATTTGCATCAATTTGAATTGGCTCGTTTACCTTGTCGAGTATTTTCCTTGCAAACCCCTGAATACTTATTGTTGAACCCGGATGCTCTATAAGTATAGAGAATTCATCATCACCTGTTCGTGCAAGAATATCCTGCGGGCCAAGCAAACGATTTATTCTTTGCACAAGAATTTTCAAAACCTCATCACCAAAAGAATAGTCATACTTTGCATTTAATTCCCTGAAGTGATCGATATCAACAATAAATAAAGCCGACATTGCATTTTGCTGCATGGTTTTTGTAACCGAGGTCTTCAACAAGCGAAGGAAATGATGCCGATTTAATAACCCGGTAACACTGTCTGACTTTGACTGTGCAACAATTTCCTTTGCATACTTACTCACTAAATCGTTTGAGTATCTCATCAGATATAAAAATAAAATAATTAAAAGAACGAGGGTTGTTAGCCATGCAATAAGCACTATTGTCTGTGTAAAGCGGATATGCTCTGTTAACAACGATTTATCAACAATCAGTTCAACAACGGCAATCGCTTCAGGTTGCGCTAATTTATTAACCACACTGTTATTTACAGGTTTTAACCTGCCATAAACAGGAACAAAACTGGCAATAGAATGTTTTTTCCTGTTTCCTGAGCCCTCATGCAGGTGCAAACTAAAACTCTCACCACGCAAAGCCTTCTCAAAATATTGCTGAGATACAACTTGCCGCCCGATATACCCGGAGTTAGTGGAAAAAACTATTTTTCCTGATTTGGAAATTAAATTAATTTCCTGGAGTGAGAATACATTCAAATAGTAATTGCTGATTAGCTGCATATAAATATAACTATCAGACTTTAATATTTCTTCAATCGGACGTTTGTCCAGATCCGATAGTAGTCTTTTCCCTGAGCGGCCTGATCTGGAATCACGCAGATGAACATTTACAAGCAAATCACCCATCAGTGCCGCAACAATTTTGTTGTTATTCTTCGCCAGCTCAATCTGACTGGATTCAATATTTTTGTTAATATGAAACCACGCAACCCCGCTCATAATCATAATAAGAACAAATGAGATCGTCATCAAACGGCGCAAGCTACGGTGTTGATCAGATGAAAGAAGCATAGATAAAATCAGGCCCAATAATGTCAAGGTGTGCCTGTTTTATCGGTATAATCTGGCTTTACTTAAATTTTTTCCCCGCTTTAGCCAGCATTCCAGCTGAACACACTTTTGGGTGTAATAAACAAATTTGCCCCTAACGGAATCCCGCGAGCAAAGGAAGCAAGCAAGACACTGCACCAATATTGGGCAAATTTTATGCCATATTGTTTTGTGAACTTCATCACACAAATCACAAGATTTAGGCAAGTTCACCATATTCCTGCCGATATCATCTATACCTTATTAAAAGGCAAACCTCACCGAAAGGGGGGGACGCAAAACTTCCGGTCTACAGTGCCAATTTTGGCAATAAAACTATGATAGCGGGGTTACAACTCAATGCTCCGCACCACGCATAATGTGTAACCCGACAGACTCAACAGGGTTCATACATGATAAATTCCGACAACATTACGCCGCTGAAACAGCCAAATATCAAACAACAAGTACTATTCAAAAAGTTATTTGAACACTGTGAAGCACTGACCTTAAAACATGTAAAGTCCGTTTTGCAGAAAATGTTTGACCATGCAGATGATACGTTGTTTGCTCTGGCAGAAAAAACAGATACCACCACTGACTCGACCGCTTACTTTGATTCAATGCGAATTATTCGTTTAAAACGCAGTGAGATTGAAAACCAGCATTTTGATTACATCCGTCAGGCTTTTTCAGATGTTAAAAATCAAAAAAGTACAGCCACGCAGGAGAAAGATAGTGACTCACTATCACTTGATAATTTATCAATCGATGACTTGTCCTTACTCGAAGATGCCGATCTGGAAGAAAATATCGCAATAAAAAACATAGTGAATAAAGTCTCTCATCATTGCGCTCAGGATCTGAGCGCAATTGAAAAACGTCTAAGCCATATTTTAAATACCGCTGTTACATCACAAAATAATCCCCTTGGCCCTGACGTTATTTGCCATGCATTTATGAAAGCCGCAGCCACACTGGATATCGAACTTAAAATAAGTTTAATTATTTTAAAATTATTTGATCAGGAAATTGTTGCCGGGATCTCTCCTTTATTGCATGAAGCAAATAATTTATTTATAGCTGCCGATGTACTGCCTGAATTCAAGCACAGTGTTAAAAAATCTGAACATATAGCACCACCGTCCAGTTCTGCCGAAGAAAATCTGCTACCAGTAGAAACTGAAGCAGGTTCGATACAGGGCTATGCAAACCCGACACATCAGCCGCAAGCAGGACAGGCATATGGCGCAACCACTCCAGCTACTTCGGCGGGATCTGGTGACACATCAATTGCACAATTCCATCAGTTACTTGCACAACAGCATACACAAGCAGCCATCGCAGCTGGACAACCTACTGCGATCAATGGAATATCGTCAGCCGGCGCCGTAACGCCGCCAAACAATGTCCATATGTTAACGCCACAAGGTTCATCAGGGATGTATGGAAACAACACCATGAGTACAGAAACTCCATTAGCAGAAATGCAGGGGAATGTTTCTTATGCTGTTTCAACACCTCAATTTGTTGGCTCATTAACCCAACTACAAAATATTCCGCATAATTTTATGCAGGAAAATCTTTCTGTTTCAACCAATGAAGCCGGTGAAGAAATTGAAGAAGTCACATTACAGTCAACCAGTAACCTGAAACAATTTGTGATTCAACAATTACAACAACAGAATAAAAACTTTTCTATTAACCAGATGAATCCGCTTGATCAGGATGTGATTGATGTTGTTTCCATGTTGTTCGAGTTTATTCTTGAAGACAAAAATATACCCGATGCAGCCAAGGCACATATTGCACGCTTGCAAATTCCTTTATTAAAAGCGGCCATTATTGATAAAGAATTTTTCTCCACCAATAAAAATACTGCCAGACAATTACTTAATGAACTTGCACATGCAGCGCTTGGCATTGTTGATGAAGAAGATGTCTCCTCACAAAATCTGCTTAGTGAAATCGAGCGAGTAGTCAGTACAATTAATAATGATTTTGATGATGACATTGTTATTTTTGAGCAACAGCTTGAACAGTTTCAAAAATTTATTGAACAGCATGATAATGTTGAACAAACCATTAGCCATAAAATTGAAAGGAAAATAAAGCAAAAAGAAGACAACGCCCTGGCCTACCAATGGGTAGAAGATACCATTGATGATATTTTATCGGATAAGCATTTACCCGATGTGATGGTTGAACTGGTCAAAGGCCCGTGGAAACGGGTGATGCTCAACACCTATTTAAATAACGGCCAAAACAGTGACACATGGAAAAACCAGGTACGTTTTGTTGATGTGCTGGAATGGTCAATTCAGCCCAAACATGAATCACTCGACCGACAGAAACTGGCTAATATCATAGGCCAACTGGTTATGACGTTGCGCAATGGCCTGCAGGTTATACAGGTTTCAGAGCAGGAGATTAAAGAATTACTCGCAAAAATGGAGCCTTTCCATCTGGCCAGTATAAAAGGCTTGTCCGTTAAAGAATATTTAGCTTCACGCACACCACATGAATCCTTCCTGTTCAATTCAACTGCTGACAAGGAAACTTCCGAACCGGATGTAATCACTGATACCGCAGCAGAAACAGAAGACCAGCCGAAAGCACAAAATACGGTTCCTCAGCTTACTGATATTATTGTCGAGGAAGTGGATTATGAGGTCGATGAGCACTACCAAACCGATCTCAGCCTGGAAGAAATTGATCAAACCATTTTAAAAATGGAACAGGAGTTAACCAGCCTTGAAGAACTCGCCACGTCTATAGAAGAACAGGCTGAAGCCGAATTAAGCCCCTTCACAGAGCAGCAGGCTGCAGAATCGGGCTCAGAACCTGATTCAGAACAAGGCCAGCAATCCGCTACAAATAACGATCAAGCTGATCATTTAGCCGACATGGAAGACGACTTTAGCTTACTCGGTGACAATGACTCGGCCGATGACGACAACAGCTTTAACAAACTCATTACTGAAGACATCATCCTGTCCGGTTTTTCAGTGGACGAACAGAATGCACCCGAAGATCAGCCTCAGGATGAATATTTAGAACTTGCCCGTCATCTGGAGCAGGGTAAATGGGTTGAATTTCTCGACGACAATAACAAAAAAACCCGCGCAAAACTGGCCTGGAAAAGTGATTTGCTCGGTGAGTACACCTTCTTAAACTGGAAATTTGATGTTATTGCCGACAAGACCCTGTACGGCCTTGCAGCCGATCTGCGCCGCGGAACCGCCACCATCATTGATGATATTCCACTGGTCGATCGCGCCCTCTCTGCGGTAATGAGCTCACTCACCCCTACCGGTACGAGCCACTAATTACTTGTCATAGAAACAGTAATAGGCAGTAAAATACGCTAAAACGGCCAAATTTATCCAATATTTCATAAAATCGGATGAAATAGTGCAATTCTACGCATAAACCACTTGCCCACTCGGGCCAGTTTTATTACATTTGCGCCTCAAATTTTAAACCCGACATTCAATGTCGCTTCCAGCTACCCAATCTTAAGAAAAGAAGAGAGAAAAACATGAAGTTAATTTTATTAGGCGCACCCGGTGCAGGCAAAGGTACCGTAGCAAAACTGTTAACCAAATTAGACGGTTCAGTACAAATTTCAACCGGAGACATCCTCCGCGCAGCCGTTGCTGCCGGCACCGAACTCGGCAAACAGGCCGAAGCTGCCATGAAAGCCGGTGATTTAGTCTCTGACGAGCTCATTATGGGCATTATGGGCGAACGTTTGAAAGAAGATGACTGCAAAAAAGGCTACTTACTCGACGGTTTCCCACGCACGATTCCACAAGCCGAAGCATTGAAAAAATTACTTGCCGACATGGGCGAAGAACTGGATATGGCGGTTGATATTCAGGTTGCTAAAGACGTCATCCTCGACCGCTTAACAACACGTCGTACCTGTACTGATTGTGGCGCGATTTACAATGTAAAATCAAACCCGACTAAAGAAGAAGGCAAATGTGATAAATGTGGTGGCCCGGTTGTGCAACGTGACGACGAAACAGAAAAAGCTATCAGCAACCGTTTAGACGTTTACAATAAGCAAACAGCACCACTTGCTGACTTCTACAAAAAAGAAGGTCTACTGATTGAGGTTGACGCAGTATCCAGTGATGCAGTAATTGAAGCTATCCAGACTAAATTGGGCTAGAACCAATTTATATCGTTAACGGGATATGCACCCCCGCTAA
>CAZEZI010000014.1:27373-27727 GCA_964516315.1 uncultured Thioalkalispiraceae bacterium | reverse complement strand
ACGCTGCAACAGGCGAGTACGGCGATATGATTAAAATGGGTATTTTAGATCCAACAAAAGTAACTCGAACTGCATTACAAAATGCAGCATCGGTTGCGGGTTTAATGATTACCACTGAAGCCATGGTTGCCGATGCGCCTAGTGATGATGCGGGTGCTGCTATGCCGGATATGGGTGGTGGCATGGGCGGTATGGGAGGCATGGGTGGAATGATGTAAAATTCCGACTCATACGGTCGATACCCGAAACCCCCGTTAGAAATAGCGGGGGTTTTTTAGTGGCCGTTTCTTCTATTTTTTTACGGCCACTTATGCAGCGTTTGCAGATGCAAACGCTGCTTCTCCCAACAAGGTA
>CAZEZI010000014.1:0-27273 GCA_964516315.1 uncultured Thioalkalispiraceae bacterium | reverse complement strand
ATACTTGGCAGTGGAAATGATCCGTACTAATACGGCCACTTATGCAGCGTTTGCAGATGCAAACGCTGCTTCTCCCAACAAGGTAAAAAAATACTTGGCAGTGGAAATGATCCGTACTAATACGGCCACTTATGCAGCGTTTGCAAACGCAAACGCTGCGTCTTCCAGATAGGTAAGAGCCAAACTAATTGAGACCCAGCCCAGCCTAACACCCGAAAGATCAGTACCCACGGTATTAATAAACATCTGGTTAGAAGCTAGAGCCGCACTCACTTTGTTTGTCGCGGCATAAAAGTTTATCCAGGAAAGTATCGGTAGTTTGGTTGACGCCCGCTTGCTTCGCAAGCAAGGCATAAGTGCGCGTACAAAAAACGCGCACTAAAAACCGTCAATATTTCACATTTTTAGTGTTATTAGTACCGAGAATTATTTTTCACAGTCCGTAGAATAGTTTTTATTGAATAGCCGTGTGTTTTAAAGCTTACAGCTATCCATGTGGACACAGCCGTACGGCGTTGACTCATTCTTAAAGCAGGAATGGTCTCTACGGATGGAGCGCGTGTTGGCGCTAGCACGGTTGATAATGAATATCCAGTTCTTAAAATGGTAATATTACCGAGAAATGGGAGCAGGATATTATTATGATATCCCCTCGTCTAGTCCATACCTTTGAACTAGATATTGGGGAACGGAGCATTAATGACATGGATGTCTTTATATTAATGCGTTGTTTTGTAAACCCTGAATGTGAGATTAAATACTATGTTACGATTTAATTCCAGATATGAGAAAATGGGTGCAGCAGAGCGTGCCCGTTACCGAAAAGAGCTTAAATTCCGTTTAATTGCACTAAGTTGTATTTATCTGGGCTTTTCTGCCTGGTGGGTTTTGATGAGTCCGTTTGCCGCTTAAAAGGCCACTTTCACGGCTGTATTCTGGTTTTTAGTGCCTGAAAAACACGTAGATGTCCGGCCTCATTCCAGTGTACGTCACCATTAATATAATATTTCCTGATAGTTGCTTCGGCTGTTGTTGTTGGCACAAAAGCATTAAACAGATTTATAAACTCGACTTTATTTACCCGACTCCAGTTATACCAAAAGTTAACCTGCTTTGATTCAAAATCATTATTGTAGATTTGATCTGGCCAGGGATAAACTGCAACGCTGAGCGATATTTGATGCTTATCAAGCAGATTTTTAAGTTGCAGCATGTGCTTAGCGCCAATGCTTAAGCCTTTTTCACCAAATTCATCATATAGGGTTTTATCCATTGTCCACATGGCTCGGCGTTGTTTTAGCCCACGATCCCATGAACGTGTTTTGGCTTTCAGAAAGGCGGAAAAATTACGCAGTTGCCCCAGAAAATAGGTATATTGGGTGAAAAATTCTTTTATATTCATGGCTGATTTATCACTGCCTGAACTGGATGCAGGTTTTGATTCGGCTGCGCCTAAATTGGCCGCATTTCCCTGGCTAATTACATTTTTATTTTTGTCGAAACGGTAGCCAAGTGCCTCATCTTCGGCATCGGATAAATCAATAAGCACAACCACGGCATCAAATTCAAGGCCGGCCGTCTCAATAAGGTATTTAATTTTACGGTAGTAGATAATGGGTGAATAGGAGCTAGCTGCTGCATTTAGCACATCAACATTGTAGGGTTTAAAATGATGTTTTAATAAGCCCGTAAATGTTTTGTCGAATGGTACTGCCATTCCTTCGGTAAATGAATCACCAATAAAAACAATACGCTTATTTTCTGATTTTAAAGCTACCTGCCGGTTGCTACTGTCCTTGAAACCGAGTGAATTAGTATCTATTCTATAGTCAAGTTTGCCCCATTCAGCAGTATAGTTACTGATATTCTTTTTTAAACCATGGTGATAAACCGGATCAGCTTTGCGGTAATAAGCTTCTCGAACTTTGGATGTAACGTAAGACGGTTCAAAACCCCCCACTATTTTCAGTGCAGCTGCTAGACTAAAATCAATAATAAGAAATCCGATGATAATGATAAATACAATGGTTTTTTTTGGATTGGTTTCAAACCAGTTTGTTTTATTTGTTATGCTCGGGTTTGTTGGTTGTTGTGTTGTCATTATCATTTAATCATCAGTAAATAAATATAGTATACCTGTATGTCAGCAGAAATTGAAAACAAGATAGCAAAGCAGGTGGCAAAAGCCATTGCCCAGGTTCTGCCGGCTGAACTTGAGACACAATGCCAGTTACTCTGGCAAAATTTTGTTGAAAACCTTGATAAGGCCGGTTTGCCTGGTAACTGGATAGATAACTGGGATGAAGTATTTGTTAAATCGTTAGCAAAGGTCTGGGCTTGCAGCGAAGTAGCCGCACGCTGGTGCGCCCGTTATCCTCAATGGCTGCTGGAATTAAGTAAATCAAATCTTGCTGAAAACAGTTTGTCGCAAGCAGATTTTCAGCGCTTATGGGCACAGCAGGAAATTAATCGAGATGTTGAACAATCGTTGTATATTGCACTGCGGCAATTTCGTAATCAGCAAATGTTACGCATCATCTGGCGTGATATTGCCGGCTGGAGTGATCTAAAGAACACTACACAGGAATTAACAGCCCTGGCTGAAGTTTGTATTAATGCTGCACGTGATTTTTATGCACAAGCCGGTTCTGAATTCAGCCAGGAATTTGGTCTGCCTGTTAATCAGAATAATGAAACACAGGAATTGATTGTGATTGCCATGGGCAAGTTAGGTGCATGGGAGCTGAATGTCTCTTCCGATATTGATTTAATTTTTGCTTACCAAAGTGAAGGCGAAACAACAGGTGGGGCCAGCAGTATCAGCAATGCAGACTATTTTGTGCGTTTGGGTAAAAAAGTAATTGCGGCTCTGAATAACACAACGCAGGATGGTTTTGTGTTTCGGGTGGATATGCGCTTGCGTCCCTTTGGCGAGGGTGGTGCTTTAGCCAGCAGCTTTAATGCACTGGAAAATTATTATCAAATTCATGGCCGTGAATGGGAACGCTATGCGATGATTAAAGCGCGGGTGGTTGCAGGTAGTGAAGCTGCTGCGACAGAACTTATGCAAATGCTACGGCCCTTCGTCTATCGGCGTTATATGGATTATGGTGCCTACGAATCAATGCGTGATTTAAAAACAATGATTGTGCAACAGGTTAAACGCAAGGGTATGCAGCAGAATGTTAAACTCGGTGCAGGCGGTATTCGTGAGGTTGAATTTATTGCCCAGGTCTTTCAGCTTATTCGGGGTGGTCGGGACGTGCACTATCAACAGCGCGACTTACTGACAGTGCTTGAAATTATTAAGCAGGAACAGCGTTTACCTGACTATGTTGTCAACGAGCTAACACAGGCTTATATTTTTTTACGCCATACCGAACACCGTTTACAGGAGCGGCTCGATCAACAAACCCACCAGCTTCCTGATGTTGAAATTGAACAACAACGATTAGCCTATGGAATGGGTTATAAAAACTGGCAGGACTTTTCTGCACAGCTCGAAGTACATCGTGCAAAAGTACAGAGCCATTTTGAACAGGTTTTTGATGCGCCACAGGCCGAAGCCGCTTCGGGTGACGAGAATATAGAACTGGTCTGGTCGCAGCAACTGGGTGAAGAACAGGCAGTAGAAATTTTACAGAATCTGGGTTACCAAAAACCGCAAGAAGCATTAAAAGTATTAAAGGACTTGCGTGAGAGTAAGGCTTTCCATACAAGAACAACACAGGGACAAAAGCGGCTTAACCAGTTAATGCCCATGATTATTGCAGCTGTTGGGCAAGCCGATGCTGCCGAAGTCACATTACAACGTGTAACTGTGATAATTGAACAGATTGCCCGGCGCAGTGTTTATATGTCGTTGTTAATTGAAAACCCGCTGGCGTTATCACAATTAATCCGCTTATGCAGTCAAAGTATTTGGGTAACACGCTATATTAGCGCACATCCTTTGTTATTAGATGAGTTACTTGACCCGCGCAGCTTATATATTCCGGCAACCAAACAGGTCTTGCAGCAGGAATGTTTTAATAAAATTGCAGAAACGGATCCTGATGATGAAGAACGCATCGCTGATGTTATTCGCCATTTTAAACAATCGAATGTACTGCGTGTTGCCGCGGCGGATCTGGCCAATGCGGTTACTTTAATGCGTGTTAGTGATCATTTAAGCTGGATAGCGGAAGTAATTTTAGATGCAACCCTGGAACAGGCATGGCGTACGATGGTACAACGTCATGGTCGGCCTGCGTGTAATTCGCTTATATCGAATCCTGACAATAAAGCTTGTGACAAGGGCTTTGCCATTATTGGTTATGGAAAGTTGGGTGGTTATGAGCTGGGTTATGGTTCTGATCTGGATATGGTTTTTCTACATGGTTCTGAAGATGATCAGGCGATGACGGATATTAGCGCGGCGGATACCGACTCGCCACGTGCCGTTGTTAACTCGGTATTTTTTGCAAGGTTAGGGCAACGCCTTATCCATCTTCTTGGTGTACGCACGGCTGCGGGTACCTTATATGAAGTGGATATGCGTTTACGTCCCAATGGTGCATCAGGTATGTTGGTGAGCAGTCTTCAATCGTATGAAAAATATCAAACAGAAAAAGCATGGGTTTGGGAGCATCAGGCACTGGTTCGGGCGCGTGCCATCAGCGGTGATTCGGTTGTTATGCAAAAGTTTAATGATATTCGTAAAACTGTATTAAGCAAGAAACGGAATATTGTTGAGTTAAAAATGGAAGTCGTAAAAATGCGCGAAAAAATGCGTCAGTCATTATCGTGTGGAACAAAAACAACCTTTGACATTAAGCAGGATAAAGGTGGTCTGGTTGATATTGAATTCATCGTGCAGTTTAATGTGTTGGCCTGGGCAAATAAATTTCCGGAATTGTGTGAGTACACCGATAATGTTAATTTACTGCACGCATTGGAAAAGATAAACGTATTAACAAAAGAAGATGGGCAGCGGTTAACCGAAATTTATATAAAATATCGTCAGCGATTACACCGTTTAGCATTGCAGGATCAAAAAGGACTTGTTGCTATAAATAAATACGCAGAACAGCAAAATTATATTTGTTCTGTGTGGAACAGGATGTTTATGTAAATAAAGTGTTAATCATTTAATAGCTGGAACAATAGATGAAGGATAAAACAAAGCGCAATTGGGTAGTCATTTTTTTTGGGCTAATATTTTTTGTTACAGGCTTAAGCTTTTTATTCTTTATGGTTTCCCAGAGCCTTTATGATGGATGGCGAGTGCAATCATGGCAAAGTACCAGTGCGGTATTAATATCGGCCGAGCTTAAAAGAAATCAATCAAAAGACTCCACCACCTATCAGGCGCTTGCCCGTTACGAGTACACCATTAATGGTCAACGATATGTTAATGACCGGGTTGCTATAGCCAAAGGCGCTGATAATATCGGTGATTTTCAGGAAGTATTAGGAAATAAACTGAAATTTTATTTTCAATCTCATCGACCTGTTACTGTCTGGTATAACCCGGATAATCCTGCTGAATCCATTATAGATCGCAATATACGTTGGGGCCTGATTAGTTTTGAAATGATATTTGTTATTGTTTTTGGTGGTTTTGGTTTCGTCGCTTTATATTTTGGATTAAAGGCTAAAAAACCAAAGCCCTCCAGAAAAATGCAACTCACCCCCTGGCTTGCGCGAGCCGAATGGAAAAATGGCGCGATTAAATCAAATGCAAAAACGGGTATGTTTGTGTTATGGGGGATAACGGTATTCTGGAATGCGATTAGTTTTCCCGTGGCAATACTTGGCATACCGGAAATATTAGAAAAAGAAGAATACATAGGTCTTGTTATTTTACTTTTCCCCATCATTGGGCTTGGGTTGCTTTATTGGGCGATAAAAGCAACCTTGCAATGGAAACGGTTTGGAGTAACCCTGCTTATGATGGAGCCGTATCCGGGAAGTCTGGGTGGGCAAGTGGGTGGGCATGTCAGGATTAACATGCAATATGATGCAACACTTGCGTATAAAGTCACACTTAGTTGCATTAATAGTTATGTCTCGGGTTCAGGAAAAAATCGCTCACGAAAAGAAAGTGTGAAATGGCAGGACGAAGGTTATGCACGGGTAAAGCCAATGATGAATCACCTTAATCTGGAATTTTGTTTTGATATTCCTGATAACTTACCGGTAAGTGAAGAAGCCAGTAATAATTATCATTTGTGGCGCTTAACAATAGAAGCCGAGATGGAGGGTGTTGATCTAAGCCGAAGTTTTGAAATTCCTGTATACAATACGCAACAGCAATCCTCCCGTTTAAGCTTCAAATCCCCCGAATTTTTTCCTGCCAGTGTCGAAAAAGTAACAGCAGAAAGTTTGCTGCCTTTAACAAAAAATATCAATACAAAAGAACTTTATTACCCGATGCTCAGAAGACCCATGCGAAGTTTTGCTGGCATATTATTTGGTGGCATTTTCACTGGTATTGGAGTCTTTCTTTGGCAGCAGGCAAAAACGGACGGTTTTATGCTGTATGTTATGGCGTCTGTTTTTGGTTCCATCGGCATCGTTATTGTTATTGCGAGTGTTTATTCTGCTTTTAATTCACTGTATTTGAAGTTTGACGGGTTGAGCCTGTTTTACCGGCGTAAATTTTTGTGGTTTACGCTTTCGAATAAGGTTATCCCCTATTCAGAAATAACGGCAATTGATGCAACAAAGGTTGCGACAAGTAATACGGGCGGCAAGCATAAAATTGAATATAAAATTTATGCGAAAGCTGGAGGGAAAAAATTCACTTTGGCTGAGTCGATTGATTCTGCGAGTAAAAAAGAGCAGGTAATTGAGTACTTTAAAAAGGAAATTTTTCGCCAAAATACAAGATATTAGGCCAAATTCAGTGGCGGTTGTTGTTTTGCCCCTGTGACGAGGGGCAATTACTTTAAATTCGCAGTATTCATGGCTAAATTCAGCATTTTACGCTCTCATTCTCAGCAAAAATCACGCTATAATATGCCGTTGTTATATATAAGGTATAAAAGGAGAAGTTTGCCATGTCGATGGCTGATCGTGACGGTTTTATCTGGTTTGACGGGAAAATGGTACCTTGGCGCGAGGCGCAAATCCATGTTTTAACGCATACCCTGCATTATGGTACCGGTGTGTTTGAAGGTGTGCGCGCTTATCATGCTGATCAGGGTACGGCTATTTTCCGTCTGGAAAAGCATACCGATCGCCTGTTTAATTCGGCTAAAATTCTGGGCATGGATATTTCATATACGAAAGAAGAATTGATTGCCGCGCAAATTGCATCCGTTAAAGATAATAATCTGGACTCGGCCTATATTCGCCCAATGTGTTTTTATGGTGCCGAAGGCATCGGCTTGCGTGCCGATAATTTAAAAGTGCATACCATGGTTGCCGCATGGGAGTGGGGCGCTTATTTGGGTAAAGAGGCGCTGGAAAAAGGCATCCGCATCCGAACATCATCGTTTACCCGTCATCATGTTAATATCACCATGTGTAAAGCAAAAGCCAATGGCAATTATATGAACTCTACTATGGCCTTGCAGGAAGCCTTGCGAGACGGTTATGACGAAGCGTTATTATTAGACGTAGACGGTTATGTTGCCGAAGGCAGTGGTGAAAATATTTTTATTGTTCGTGATGGTGTTATTTATACGCCGGAACTGACTTCAGCTTTAGAAGGTATCACCCGTGAAACCATTATGGCTCTCGCCAGTGATATTGGTGTGGAAGTCAAAGAAAAACGCATTACCCGTGATGAAGTTTATATTGCCGATGAAGCCTTTTTTACCGGTACCGCGGCCGAAGTAACCCCGATTCGTGAACTGGATGGCCATAGTATTGGTTGTGGTAGCCGCGGCCCGATTACAGAAAAATTACAGAAAATGTATTTTGATTTAGTGCATGGCCGAATTGAAAAATACAATAACTGGTTAACTGTCGTAAAGTAAAACCAGATAAAAATAAAAACCGGATAAAAGAAAAATAAGTTAAGCAGGATGAGGAGAAATAAGATGGCAGAAACAAAAGCAAAAAAGCCGAATGCCGCCACGCGCTATGAGGTGACCCAAAAAGACTTGCCTTTGCATTGCCCGATGCCGGACAGCAGTTTATGGGATTCGCACCCGCGGGTATTTTTGCCTATTGAAGAGAGTGGCGAAGCGAAGTGCCCGTATTGTGGTGCGGTTTACATTCTTAAAAAGTAATTACGAATAGCGAGAGACCAGATAACGGTGTTAAAAACTTCCTCAACATGCTCATTTACAAATTGTAAACTCCGCTATTTCGTCGGTTTTTGCCTTGTTCTCTGGCCTCTCGCTATCCGTAGATGTATTGTATAAGTATATGATTTCAGAAATTCCACAGTTTGAATCTGCACAAGTTCTGGTATTAGGTGATGTGATGCTGGATCGTTACTGGATGGGCGAGACCTCTCGCATTTCACCAGAAGCGCCGGTGCCGGTGGTTAAAGTCGGCAACATCGAAGAGCGTGCCGGAGGGGCGGGCAACGTGGCAATTAATATTGCAGCGTTGGGTGCGAATGCCGCCGTGGTGGGTTTAACCGGTGAAGATGATGCCGCCAATACTCTGTTAAATTTAATGCAACAAGCGGGTGTAACGGCACATTTTAGTAAAGATACAAAACATGCCACGGTGACCAAGTTACGGATACTTAGTCGTAACCAGCAACTTATTCGTCTGGATTTTGAAGATGGCTTTCCACATCACAATAATGAACAACTGTTAGAAATATTTTCGCAACAAGTGCAGCAGGCCGGTGCAGTCATTTTATCTGACTATGGCAAAGGTACCTTGCAGGATTGTCAGCGTTTTATTCAGCAGGCAGCGCAACATCAAATTCCGGTACTGGTTGATCCAAAAGGTTCAGATTTTGCTAAATACAAAGGTGCTACTCTTATTACACCTAACTTGTCCGAGTTTGAGCAAGTAGTAGGGCGTTGTGAAACTGAAAAAGACATAGTGAGCAAAGGTACTACCTTACTCGAAGAACTGGATTTAAGTGCTCTATTAATCACCCGTAGTGAAAAAGGTATGACCTTATTACAGCGTGGTAAAGAAGCCTTGCATTTACCTACCCGTGCACGTGAAGTGTATGACGTCACCGGCGCGGGCGACACGGTTATATCGGTACTCGCTGCCAGTCTCGCAGCAGGTGTGGATTTATCCGAAGCCACCATGTTGTCTAATTTAGCCGCTGGTGTGGTGGTGAATAAAATTGGTACAGCAACGGTGAGCCAGGAAGAATTAAAACAGGCCATGCGCCAGACGCATTCCGTACAACGTGGTGTGATGGACGAAGATGAAATGTTACAGCTTGCACGGCAGGCACAATCCTGTGGTGAAAAAATTGTGATGACCAATGGTTGCTTTGATATTTTACATACCGGCCATGTAGCGTATTTAGAAGAAGCGGCACAACTCGGTGAACGCCTGATTGTAGCGGTTAATGATGACGATTCCATTAAGCGTTTAAAAGGTGAAGACCGCCCGGTTAACCCGATGGAAAAACGTATGCGGATGTTGGCCGCATTAGAATGTGTGGACTGGGTAGTGCCATTTTATGAAGACACACCCACTCGGCTGATTTGCAAGTTGTCACCGGATATTCTGGTTAAAGGTGGAGACAATAATGTCGATGACATTCCTGGTGGTGACTGTGTGCGTGAAGCTGGCGGCGAAGTTCGAGTATTGATTTATGTTGATGGTATTTCAACAACAGAAATTATTAGCTCGATTCGGGAAACTGAAAATAAAAGCTAGTTATAGTGTTAGCTTTCCCCATTAATAATAATCAATAGTAAATTTAATTTTAAATCTTATGACAACTCACCCACTTAAATGCGACGTTGTAATCTTTGGTGGTGGTGTTGCGGGTCTCTGGCTATTGGCACTACTGCGCCAGCAGGGCTATCAAACATTGTTACTTGAAACCGATGCACTGGGTGCTGGCCAAACCCGTTTTGCGCAGGGCATTATTCATGGTGGAACTAAATATGCACTACTGGGTAAAGTCACCGCATCGTCAGAAGCGATTGCCGCGATGCCGGGCATCTGGCGGGATTGTATTCAAGGTAAAGGCATTATCGATCTGACAAAAGTTAAGGTGCTATCCGACAATCAATGCATGTGGTCACACAATGCATTGTCGTCACGAATGGCAGGTTTCTTTGCCAGTAAATTAATGCGCAGTCGTACCGAAGAAATAAAACAGCAACAACGTCCCGAAATTTTTCAACACACGATGTTTAAAGGAAAAGTCTATAAATTAGATGAACCGGTTCTGGATACTGCCAGCATTGTGCATGCCCTGGCTGAGCCGCATCATGATGCGATTATGCATATAAAAGGTACGCCGCAGTTTGCAAAAAATAATGCGGCACATTTTCAGGTTGAAGATAATGCAGGTAAAACATGGCAGTTTGAAGCACAGCGTTGCGTATTAATGGCCGGGCAAGGTAATGCTGACCTGGCTGCTGCCATTGGTTTAGCTGCGTTACCGGCAATGCAATTAAGGTTATTAAAAATGGTGATGTTACGCGGCGGCTTGCCTGAAAAAATTTATGCGCATTGTTTAGAAGCCAATGTAAATCCACGCCTTACTATTACCAGTCATGAAGATAACAACGGTGACATAGTTTGGTACATGGGTGGCCAGTTAGCAGAAGAAGGTACTCAGCGTAGTGACGACGAGCAAATTAAAATTGCACAACAGGAACTGAATAGCTTAATGCCCTGGCTTGATTTAGAAAAAGCACAATGGGCTTGCCTTGATATTAATCGTGCCGAACCTGAAATGGGTAAAGGTAAGCGACCGGATACATCTTTTTTTAGCACAATCGGTGCAGTGGTAACGGCATGGCCAACAAAGCTGGCGCTAGCGCCAAAGTTGGCGGCCGATATTTTCGGGCAGTTCAAGGAAACGAATTTAACCGCATCAGGTCAGAGTCTATCTGATCTGGCAACATTGCCGGAATTTCCTGTACCAGATTATGCGCCTTTACCCTGGCAAGAGGAGTCTCGATGGTCAACTTAAATAACATTCAACCTTTGTCGCAACGCCAGCTGGGTTCAACCGATTTGTATTTAAGTGTGTTGGGCCTGGGTACAGTTAAACTTGGGCGGGATCAGCAAGTAAAATATCCCACTGGATTTAAAATACCGGGAGATAAAGAGGTTAAAAATTTATTTGCAGCCTGTCAGGATTTAGGGATTAACTTTATCGACACGGCGCCGGCCTATGGAATGAGTGAAGAACGTTTAGGCATGTTATTGCCCAATAAAAATGACTGGCTGATTATGACTAAAGTTGGCGAGGCTTTTGAGAATGGCCAGTCCAGTTTTGATTTTAGTAGCGCTGCAACACGCAGCAGTATTGAGCGCAGTTTAAAGCGACTAGGGCGTGACTATCTTGATATGGTATTGGTACATTCAGACGGCAATGATATGGATATTATTAACAACGAAGGAGCGTTGCCCGAGTTAGCCGAGTTAAAGCAACAAGGCCTTATTCGCTCTTACGGCATGTCGACTAAAACAGTGGATGGTGGTTTGTGGGTAGTGGAAAATTGTGATGTGGTGATGGCTACGTGTAATTTATCGGACGACAATGACTTACCCGTATTAGCCCGTGCCAAAGAATTAAACAAAGGCGTCGTGGTTAAAAAAGGTTTGCAAAGCGGCCATGCCGATAAGTTGGCAGGTGGTTCCGGTGTTGAAGCGGCGTTTAAACATGTGTTTAGTCAGCAAGGTGTCACAAGTATGATCGTCGGCACAATAAACCTGCAACATTTAAGCGACAATGTTCGTATTGTTAATGATGTGCTTGCAACCGGTTAAGCAGGAATCCTGTAATTGAATCCGAAAAATAAAATTTTAGTCGTTGGCCCTGCATGGGTAGGCGATATGGTGATGGCGCAAAGTTTATTTAAAACACTAAAAGCGCAGTACCCTGATTGTATTATTGATGTGCTTGCTCCCCCCTGGTCAATGCCGTTATTAAAACGTATGCCTGAAGTGAATCAGGCAATTGCTCTGGCGGTGACTCACGGTAAACTCGAGTTAAGAACACGTTACCGTGTTGGTCGGCATTTGCGGGTGAATAAATATGACGAGGCGATTATCTTGCCGCGTTCTTATAAAGCAGCACTGGTTCCATTTTTTGCAAAAATTCCGGTACGAACCGGTTATCGTGGTGAGATGCGTTTTGGTGTGGTGAACAACAGAAAGCGGCTGGATCATGACGTGTTAACGCAAACTGTACAACGCTTTACTGCACTGGCATACGATGACGATTTAGAAACGCCGCCGACAGTCTATCAGCCTGCACTCAGCATTGATGTGGCTAACCGCGAATGGTTTATTAAAGATGTAAATCTTAAAATGAACAAGCCGATCATCGCATTTATGCCTGGTGCCGAATATGGTGACGCTAAGCGCTGGCCAACGGAATATTATCGACAACTGGCCGAGATGCTGGTGAGCAATGATTATCGTGTCTGGATACTGGGTTCCGATAAAGAAAAAGAAACAGGTGCATTGATTTCTGATGGTTATGAAGAAGATGTGATTAATCTGTGTGGTAAAACAAAGCTGGAAGATGTGATTGATTTACTTTCCATTGTACATATTGCAGTAAGCAATGATTCAGGCCTTATGCACATAGCCTGTGCAGCAGGCACAAATGTGATTGGAATTTATGGTTCGTCTGATCCAGCTTACACACCACCTTTATCCGATAAAGCCGAAGTGATGTATTTAAATATGTCATGCAGCCCCTGTTTCCAACGAACCTGTCAGTTCGAACATCTGGAATGCCTGCGAGATATCAAGCCCATTGATGTTTTTAAGCGGATTTACTAGCAGGCTGTTTTAGCTTTGTTTACCTGTGTTTTATACAAATGCCTACGGTGTTTTATCGGCTGCATCTTTTTCGATGACATTTTCCAGTTCTTGCTCAGTGGGAAAATGCTGACCGATAAACCGATCATAAGTATTGAGTACCCGGCGTTTGGTTCCTTTATAAACTTTTGTTAGCACCCGCGTGGGTAACATTTTGTTACCCTCAACTTTACCATTGCAGGGTGAGATAGCAAAATGAATTTTTATATTTTGTGCAACAAAATATTGTTGCGCTGTATAAAGTTTATAATGTTGTGTCTTGTCAATTTCTTTTACCATTGCACGGTCACAGCTACAATCAAGGTCGCCTTTATCAACGTAACACAGGTCGTGAGTTTTACACTGCTGATCCAGTAAATCGATGGGGTCGGAGGCATTATTAATGTCAGCAGGGTGGCCTGGGCCACACCAGTTTCCGTAAACAGAAAAACCGGATGCTGTGCTATTGGTTGCCTGTTCAATTGGAGATTTATTTCTTTCTTCTATTCCCCGATCATTATTGGAGTCTGCGATTGATGTTGCTGAAAAAGTAAATAATAGAGCCATAATATAGGAATAACTTAGCAACCATTGGGTTTTATTTGTTAGCATAGGTTAGCCGGAACCTCGTTATTAAGAGAGAAACATCTTTAATTATTGCAGGCAATGATTAAAAGATCAAAATGGAATTTAATATGCTGAGTCTCAATACTACTTTTCGATTTATTCTAGTTAGTTCACTACTTTTTTGTGCAGGTTGTGTCACACAAGATAAAACACACACGGTAATGGTTTCAAAAGACTCGGGGGCAGTACAGGCCTGGTTTGTTGCTTTATCGATAAGCGGTGGTTTTGCTGGTTGGGCAAAAAATATCAGTGTCGATTCAGATGGGTTATTAATCATTAATGACTTAAAGACAGGCAAAAGCATCAGAAAAAAACTGAATAACAAGGAGTTAGAGGTTCTTTCTAAGCTGGTTCGTCAGCAAAAAAATGCTCAGCCAGAGGTGAAAGACAGAGCTTTGGCTAAAAGTTGTGCAGACTGCTTTGAATACAAACTGTCGATTCGTTGGCAAAATGGGCAGCAACTTGCAATGTTGAATGATATAAACTTAGGTAAATCATCGTATAAGGATATTGTACGTTTTTTGCGCAAAAAAATATCGAAATATTAGAGTGAATGGGTATGTGCTTGTTATGGGTTGATAGGGATAAGGGGAACAGCAGTGAGTATACAGCGATTCTTTATTGCAGGTTTTTTACTTGTAATCAGTTTTTTTTCAAGTAGCAGTTGGGCAGGAAATAAAGATTTACTCCATTCCTTACCAATAAATGCAAAAATACATACGCATCCAGTCACAGGTGAAACACGATTTATTACGATAAAAAATAAAGTGCCGGTTATTATAAGGCAGGGTGGGAGCTTATCTGAAACGATTGCCAATACCTATGCGCCTGCCTTTGGTCTATCAAGCCCTGCTCTTGAATTAAAGCTGCATAAACAAACTCAACATTCTGATTTAGAAAAAACACTTCGCTTCCAGCAGCATTATAAAGGAGTGCCTGTTATAGGGGCAGAACTGGTTGCGGGTGTTGATGCAACTAATCAGGTTAAATATGTTTCGGGTGAGACTGCCCCTGAGCTATTATTGGACGTTACAGCAAAGATTACCGTAGAAGAAGCAAGTGCTGTTGCAATAGCTGCAGTTTCAAAATGGTATTCAGTTAATAGTGATCAGCTGGTTACAGGTGCGGCTGAACTGTCTATTTTTAATCCGGCACTTATTACACCAAGTAAAATGCCTGCACGTCTGGTTTGGAAATTATCGGTTAGCAATAATAAAATTCATGAACTTGTTTTTATTGATGCAAATAATGGTTCGATTGCCTTTAACCTTAGTCAAGTTCATGCCGTGTTAAGTCGTGCGACTTATACAGCAAACAATACCGAAACTATTCCGGGTACCTTTATTTGTGGTGAGGCTGACCCCACATGCAGTGCGGGTGATGCAGATGCCAGAGCAGCACATTTATATGTTGCCGACACGTATAACTTTTATTCGAGCACTCATGGTCGAGATGGAATTACGGGGACAGGAAGCATAATCATAACCAGCGTGCATTATGGGGAGGCCGGTTTCGGAAATGCTGCATGGAACGGGACACAAATGTTTTTTGGTGATGATTATGCTCAAGCTGATGATGTGGTTGCGCATGAGTATACGCATGGCGTGACCCAGTATACATCGAACCTGTTTTATTATTATCAGTCGGGCTCTATTAATGAATCATTCTCTGATGTATGGGGGGAATTTGTTGATCAAACAAATGGTTCCGGTAGTGATGCAGTTGGAGACCGGTGGCTACTGGGTGAAGATTTACCTGGTGGTGCTATTCGAGATATGAGTAATCCGCCTGCATTTTTGGATCCGGATAGAATGACGAGTCCAAACTATTTTACCGGTTATGGTGGTAACAGCAATGTACACACTAACGGTGGTATTAATAATAAGGCCGTTTATTTAATGGTTGATGGCTCAGCTGCCGAGACTGGTGGGGCTTTTAATGGTCAAACTGTTACAGCACTGGGAATTACAAAAGTTGCAACATTGTATTATGAAGTGCAAACAAGGTTTTTAACCAGTGGTGCTGATTATCTGGATTTATACAATGCGCTTAATCAGGCGTGCAGTGATTTAGTTGCCGCAGGCACCGCCGGGTTTGTCGGTTCAGACTGTACACAAGTGCAAGCTGCGTTAACGGCAGTTGAAATGAATCAACAGCCTGTGAACAATTATAACCCGGAGGCAGCTATTTGCCCTTCAGGCGGTAACATAGGAACGGTTGTTTTTTCAGATGATATTGAATCAGGCATATCGAACTGGACTTTAACTCATGATAACAGTCTTGCAGACAATGACTGGATACTGGTGAGCGGTTATGCAAGTTCAGGTGTTCTATCGTTATTTTCTGAAAACATAAGTACAAGCTCTGATCAATATGCTCAAATCAGTGTTAGTTTGCCAGCAACCTCGGATAAACTCTTTCTGCATTTTAACCATGTGTTTGAACTTGAGACAGGTGCTGGTAACTACTATGGTGGTGCTGTCGTTGAGTACAGTACGAATAATGGAGCAAACTGGAATGATGCAGGTGGCTTGATTGTTGATGGTAAAATTTATACTGGTATTGTTAGTACTGGTTCCCAAAATCCGTTAGCGGGACGAATGGCTTTTGCCGGTTTAAGTAACGGCTATATTTCAACGCGTTTTAATCTATCAGCATTTTCAGATTCGACACTCTTATTGCGTTGGCGGCTTGGCACTGATAATAGCTCGGCCAGTTTTGGCTGGGCTGTTGATGATGTATTGGTATACAGTTGTCAGGCTCCACTAGTGGGTAGTTTCCCTGTAGCAAATGCCGGTGTCGATCAAATTGTTATTCCTGGCGCTGCTGTTACATTAAACGCTAATGCAAGTACTGATGTGGATGATGCAACAATATCCAGTTTTTTGTGGGAACAGGTGGCTGGTCAAAATGTTAGTTTGAGCAACGCTACATCAGCAACCCCCGTTTTTACTGCTTCAGCTAATACAGAAATTGTTTCATTTAGACTGACCGTAACCGATCTTGACAATAATACAGACATGGATATTGTTAATATTCTTGTAACAAATGCACCGGTTGCAAATGCAGGCAATGACTTTGATGTTATTGAAGGTACAATAGCTACATTGGATGGCAGTGCAAGTTTTGACACAGATGGTTCAATAGTGTCCTATGCGTGGGTTCAAACGGCAGGGGATACAGTGACATTAAATAATGCAAATACGGTATCGCCAACTTTTACTGCTCCTTCTGATGGTCAGGTGCTTGGTTTTTCTTTAATCGTTACCGACAATGATGGGCAGTTCTCTCTATTGGATACAGTGAATGTCACCATTAATCCGGCAACAAATATAGTAATCGACAATACTGGCGGTGGTGGTTGTAGCCTTAATCCAAAGGCTGCATTTAATCCTTTTATGTTTATTCTACTCTTAGGCCTGTCTGTTATACATCTATGGCGGGGCCGTCGTAAAAGAAATTAGTAGCTGTTATAAAAAAGCACGGCTTATTTCTTTAGCAGCTTGTGTAATATCAATCGTCGACATATCTTCGGCGGTAACATCTTCTGGCGGGTAAAAAGCCAGCCGTTTATTAGCAGAATTTAAAGTTTGCCAACGCAATGCCGTTGCAGAGCGGCGGCGAGTATAAAAAGCAGCAGTGGGTCGGTCGAGTACACCGGCGATGTGCAGTGGTCCGGTTGAACCGCTGATAAAAAGATCGGCAAAGGCCAGGTGTTGGCTAAAACTTTCCAGTCCCTGTTTTGATTCATATAAAACTTTATCCTGATTAATAAGGGTATAGACTGATTCGGCAGCGTGTTGTTCCCCCGGCCCATAACTAATAACCATGGTAAGGGGGTGAGTGCTCTGTAGGCAATTTGCAAGCTGCGCAAACTGCTTTGTTGATAAATTTCTTGCCGAGCCGCCCGTACCGGGGTGGATAAAAACCAGTAAATGATCAGCCGGGATATGCTGTGATTCCATAAATTGTTGTTTCAACTGTCGGGTAGCGTCAGTGGCAAAGTCCAGATAAGGTGGTTTCACTGTTTGCAATGGTACGATATTCAGTAATGACAGAAAATACTCCGCAAGCTCCTGATTATAGAGATGTTCGGGTTTTTCTGAACGTGAGCGGCGTTGGGTAATGCGATAATTATAAAAAATCTGGCCAATTTTTGTTGCCGGTGCAATGCGGACAGGAATTTTAGCTAAAAAGGCTGCAACAGCGACTCGCAGAGTGGAAACGAGGGTGATTATTGCATCATAATTTTGTTGTCTGAAAAGCTGGCTTAGCTGCCGGGTTTCTTTAAGTTGATGTTTTTTTGATGTTTCGGGTAGCGGATCGATGACGACATGGTCAATAAACTTGCACAATTTGGCGATTGGCGCGGTATAATCGGGTACCAGAACATGGATTTCCGTGTCGGGCAGGTTTTTTTTCAGGGTTGCAAAAGCTGAAAAAGACACCAGTAAGTCGCCCAGCTTGTCATTACGGACAATGAGGATTTTTTTTATGTTCTTTGGTTTTATCGTCGCCAGCATGGATAAAATATTCTACGGTGTTGTGTAAGTAAAATCCATAAGCGCCTGATATTTAGTTTTCCTGCTACAGGTAACTATTTAATAACACTAAAAATAAAGTGCAAAAGATGAAGTTTTGGTTTGAACGCGGTGCATGGGTCTCCCCGAAAGCACAACAAAAATTTAAGGATATTTGCCCTGAAGATATAAAAAGCATTGCGATTATTCGTCATGCTGCATTAGGCGACATGATCCTGACCCGCGCCTTTATTGCCGAAGCACGCAAGTTTTTCCCGAACGCATCGATTACCTTAAGTGTTGTCAGCAATTACCGCTTTGGTGTGCCCGAGGATATGGTTGACAGAGTGCATATTGCGATTGGAAGTGACCAGCGCCATGTGCCAAAAAAAGAGCAAATAAGAGTCGCTAAAGAACTCGGCTACCATGACATACTATTTGATATGAGTGTTTCAAGCCGCTCGATATTATTAGGTTTATTGAATAAGTCGATGCTCAAGGTAAGCTATCCTTATCGTAACTGGCAACGCATGTTGTACGATGCCTGTGTTTTTCGCTCGGATATGCAATTTGAAGCCGAAACATTACTGGATATGCTACGTCTGTTTGGTGCCAGCCCGGCATCACCACCTGATTTTAATATTTCAGGCAGCACTGTAAATTCAAAACTTAAGCGCAGCAAACCCTGTATTGTCTACTTTACCAGTGCTTCTATTGCCAATAAATGCTGGCCAGTTGAATCTTTTGCTACCCTGATTAAGCAGTTGGCCATTCAATATCCAGATTACGAGCATATTATTCTTGAAGGGCTGGCGGACTGGGAATCAGTATCTCCCTTAATGTCCATGATTTCCGATGGTGGCGAAAAGCAAAATATTGAAGTACAAAAAGCAATGCCACTGGATGACACTCTGGCTTTGTTGCAAGCTGCCGCTGTGGTGGTTTGTAATGACACCGGTATTCGAAATTTAGCTATTTGCTGTGCAACACCAACCGTTGGTATTTTCTTTTCAACCGTTCCCTACCGTTACTGGCCACGTTACGGGCAGCATAAAGCAGTATTTCAGGCAGATGGAAGTATGCCAACGGTTGAATCTGTTTTAATGGCTACTAATAAAATAATTGAAAATCAGATAACTCCTTTATGACTGAAAAAATAAAAAAACAGGACAAGATCCTGGTTGTGCGCGTAGGCCGTGTTGGTGACATGGTGATGATTACCGCTGCATTAACAGCTATTTTAAAATCTTTTAAGCAAGCCGAGATACATATATTAACGGGTAGCGATGGTAAGCGAGCTTTAAATAATTTTGACACACGGATAACACAATTTTATCTTTATAATCGTAAGTCAATTAATGCCGGATGGATAAGGTATAAATTAAAAAGAATAATTGCCCTGGAAAATTATACTCATATCTTTTGTTTTGAAACCAAACCAAGTTATTTAAAATTATTTTCAAAGAGTCAGGCTGCAATTCATGTTAATAAAGACTGTACGCTGGATAAGAACTATGCGTGGCATTGTTTACAAACTGTTAACCGGGTAACCGGGCAGCAATCGAATGAATGGGTTTCTTTAAAGGTTAATGAGCAAGCGGCCAAACAGTCCGATGATATTTTTATTGAAAATAAAATAGATAAAAATGTTTTTATTATTGGGCTGCACCCGAGTTTTAGCGGACTCAAGAAATTCAAGTTTCGTAGTCAAAGGAGCTTACATGAGCGTGGCTGGCCGGAAGAAAACTGGGCAGAGCTTGCCTGTGCTTTAAAAAAACATGCAGAAGAAAAGGGGATTAAGATTCATATTATTATGGATTTGCTGGAGGAAGACAGGGCTTTAGGTGAGCGTATTGTTGCGCTGAGTGATAATACTATTACTCTGCTTATTCCTGAAATGAACTTTGAACGTTACAAAGCAACATTAAAATCAATGGGTTTACTTATTACACCAAATACCGGGCCAATGCATGTGGCTGGTGCGCTGGGGACAAAAATGGTTGCTTTATTTGCGGTAGAATCACCGGATAATTGTGGTCCCTATATCCCGGCAGAGCAATATACTCCCCTTATGGCTGAAGACATGCCTAATCCGGAATCTGGTCTGGCAGCCATTACGGTTGAGCATGTTTTAGATGCATGTAAATCTTTTATCCATTAAGATAACAGGAAAATCAAACAGTAGAGTTGTACAAATATGAGCCAGCCTGAAACACTAATTGTAACTGGAGGTGCCGGATTTATTGGTGGTAATTTTGTATACCACCTTTTAAAGAATAACTATAAGGTCATTAATCTGGATGCGTTAACGTATGCTGGCCATATAGAAACACTGGCGCAAATAAAAGACAATAAAAACCATACTTTTGTAGAAGGGCGTATAGGTGATAGTGATTTACTGGCTTCTCTGTTTGCTGAACATAAACCAACTGCTATTGTTAATTTCGCAGCAGAGTCACATGTTGATCGTTCTATTGATGGCCCGGCAGAATTTATTGAAACCAATGTTGTTGAAACGCTTTCACTACTGGAATCAGCCCGAAAAAGTATTAAGAAGTATTCGGTTAATATGCAACAGGATTTTCGATTCCTGCATGTTTCAACCGATGAGGTCTACGGCTCTTTAGGAGAAACCGGTTTATTTACAGAAGAAACGCCTTATGCGCCTAATTCACCTTATGCGGCTTCGAAAGCATCATCTGATCATTTAGTGCGTTCCTACCTACATACCTATGGGTTGCCTGTTTTAATTACCAACTGCTCCAATAATTATGGCCCGTATCAATTCCCTGAAAAGTTGATACCGCTAATTATTTTAAATGCGTTGGAAGGAAAGCCATTGCCTGTTTATGGTAATGGCCTGAATGTACGTGATTGGTTATACGTTGAGGATCATTGTTCTGCAATTCGTACTGTATTAGAAAAGGGCAGGGTTGGTGAGAAATATAATATTGGCGGTAATTACGAAAAAACCAATATAGAAATAGTAAAAACAATTTGCCGGCTGTTAGACGAAGTGCGACCACAGGCATCTAAAGAACCCTATGGAAATCTGATTACCTATGTGGATGACCGCCCCGGGCATGACTTAAGATATGCAATTGATGGCACTAAAATCAGGAATGAACTGGGCTGGGTGCCAGATGAAACATTTGAAACAGGTATTCGTAAAACACTACAATGGTATCTGGATAATCTGGAATGGTGTAATCAGGTAACAGATAAAAACTATAATCGTAACCGTTTAGGAATGACTTCATGAAGGGCATTATTCTGGCTGGTGGTTCGGGTACACGTTTGTACCCGCTGACTCAGGCAATAAGTAAACAGCTTTTACCGGTTTATGACAAGCCGATGATTTATTACCCGTTAGCAACGTTAATGTTAGCTGGTATTCAGGATATTCTTATTATTTCTACCCCTGAAGATATTGGGCAATATAAACGTTTGCTTGCTGACGGCTCTCAATGGGGTTTGAATCTTGAATATGTTATTCAGCCAGAACCTGCGGGGCTGGCACAAGCTTTTATTTTAGGAAGAGATTTTATTGGTGAAGACAGTTGTTGTTTGATATTAGGTGATAATATTTTCTATGGCCATGGCCTGGAATCGGTACTTCATAATGCCAGACAGCGGAAGCAAGGTGCAACGGTCTTTGGTTACTATGTAAAAGATCCTGAACGATATGGTGTAGTTGAATTTGATAGCAAGGGTATTGTTAAAAGTTTAGTCGAAAAACCGGATAGGCCAAAATCAAATTATGCTGTAACGGGACTGTATTTTTATGACAACAAGGTCATTGGCTACGCAGAAAGTCTGAAACCGTCAGCACGTGGTGAACTTGAAATAACCGACATTAACAACCTGTATATGGAAGCGGGTAATTTAAAAGTTGAAAAACTGGGGCGGGGAACAGCCTGGCTTGATACCGGAACACATGAATCATTGATGCAGGCAGCTAATTTCATTGAAACCATTGAATCACGCCAGGGTTTAAAAATTTGCTGCCCGGAAGAGATTGCCTACAGGAACAAATGGATTGATAGCAGGCAACTGTGCTTATTGGCTGAACCGCTGATTAAAAATAATTATGGTCAGTACCTGATTAATCTAATAGAACAAGGCTTGCCTGAGTGAAAGTTATTAATACATCCTTGCCTGAAGTCAAGATTATTGAACCGAAAGTATTTGCTGATGAGCGTGGTTTTTTTCTGGAGACATGGCAAAAACAACGTTATGTTGATGCTGGAATTTGTGAAACAAGTACTTTCGTGCAGGACAATCTCTCTTACTCAAAAAAAAATGTTGTTCGGGGTCTGCATTACCAATACGAGAATACGCAGGCAAAACTTATATACGTACTACAAGGTTCGGTATTTGATGTTGCTGTTGATATAAGGCGAGGCTCAGCTAATTTTGGTAAATGGACCGGTGTCGAGCTAACAAGTGAAAATAAACGTCAGCTTTATGTTCCCAAAGGCTTTGCGCACGGGTTCTGTGTTACATCGGAAACAGTTTTATTTGCCTATAAATGCACAGATATTTACAACCCGCAATGTGAATTAAGTATAAAGTGGGATGACCCGGATATTGGTATTGAATGGCCTGTGAGCAGCCCTGTTCTTTCCGATAAAGATATTGCTGCCAAACCTCTGGCTGACGTGGAGCCTGAATACCTGGCAAAGTATGAATAAGAAAATTGTCATTATTGGTGGAAATGGTCAGGTCGGCTGGGACTTGCAACGTAGTATGGCAACATCAGGGAATGTAATAATCGCCAATCGTCAATCTGCTGCTTACCCGATAGATCTTGCTAAACCAGACTCCATCACTGCCACATTAAGTACAATAAAACCGGATATTATTATTAACGCTGCTGCATATACAGCGGTGGATAAAGCTGAATCAGAAGTTGAGCTAGCCAGAAAGATTAATGCTATCGCCCCGGCTCTGCTGGCGGAGCAAGCCAATAATCTAAATGCATTATTGGTTCATTATTCAACCGACTATGTTTTTAATGGTGAAAGCAGTATTCCATATACTGAAGAAAGTAAAACTGAGCCGATTAATGTATATGGGCAAACAAAATTAGAAGGTGATCAGGCGATACAGCATATTGCAAATAATTATCTAATTTTCAGAACAAGCTGGGTTTATACTAACAGGGCAAATAATTTTCTGGTAACAATACTGAATCTGGCAAAACAAAAAAAAGAATTGAATATTATTGATGACCAGACAGGCTCACCAACATGGAGCCGACTTATTGCCGATGTTACTGCCAGGGCTATTTATGCTAAATGCAATTTTGATAAAGAATCAGGTAACGGGCTTTATAATTTGAGCAGTTTGGGTGAGACAAGCTGGTATGGCTTTGCAAAAGAAATTATAAAGTATGCAGGACTGGAAAAGGATATAGTTATTAATCCTATTCCAACATCGGATTACCCTACGCCTGCCACACGCCCGAAATACGTGGTTCTATCTAATAAAAAACTTGATACAACCTTTAGCCTTGCATTGCCAGACTGGAATGAAGCATTAAAGCTGTGTATGGTTGGTAGTAAGGATAACGTTAAATAATATCCTGATGTTTGTCTGTCAAGTAGTAGGTAGTGTTTTATTAACAAGTGGTAGCTAATAACGGTATGAGTATTATCCAGAGCCAGCAAGGAAGTGAATATATACTTTATGATGCTGATGTTTTTTCAAATCAGGACGATATCAGCTTCAGCGTAAAAACATGGGCTAATCGCAGCGCCATTATTGGCTTTGCAGAAGGGCGTGGCACTACTTTCTTTGTTGACTATCAGGGGCGCGAGCTTGTCCTTCGGCATTACAAGCGTGGTGGTAAAATAGCAGAGTATATTGAAGACCAATATTTCTGGCTTGGCCTGTCTTTTACGCGTGCGTGGCGAGAATTTAAATTACTGGAACAGATGCAAAAGTGTTCGCTACCTGTTCCCCGCCCCATTGCAGCTCATGTTATTCGTGAGGGGCTTTTTTACAGAGCCGATCTTATTACACAGCGTATCCGGCATAGCCATCTTTTGTTAAAAGAACTCAGCAATAACACTCTTGAGCAGGGTCACTGGATTGCAATGGGTGGTATGATTAAACGTTTTCATGATAAAGGCATCCACCATGTGGATTTAAATGTAAAAAATATTTTACTGGATGAAGGTGGTCGTTTTTACTTGATAGATTTTGATAAATGTCGGCAGCGCAAACCGGCACAGCGCTGGAAACAGGCCAACATTAACCGTTTTAAACGCTCTTTAAATAAAGCAGTGTCAATGAACCCCTCGATTATTTTTAATACACAGCATTGGCAATGGTTTATGCAAGGCTATGCCGGTTAATTTTTAGTCCGGAGCCTTTATATCAGGATAAAGTTGATATAAGTTCTGCAGGTAAGTATTTAAAATGGTTTGTTGTTGAGCCATTAACTGGCTGGCATTGTGCTGGTATTGCTGGTTCATCTCAGGCTGGTTTAACAGCCTGTTTATTGTTTCTGTCAGTAACTGAATATTATCAAGCTGAATGCCTGCCTGCTGTTCAACAAAAAGCTGTGCTTCTTCCTTAAAGTTATTCATAAAGGGGCCGAACACGACTGTTTTGCCTGCATGGGCAACTTCCAGAATATTCTGCCCACCTTTGTTTACAAATGAGCCCCCCATAATGACAAAGGTTGCTCCTTTTATAAAGGCCATCAATTCGCCGAAAGTGTCGGCAATATAAATATCAGTTTCTGATGTAATGTTGTCATTACGACTGCGTATGGCGATTTTAAGGTTATAGGGTTTAATCTGACTGATAATATCAGCAAGGCGTTTAGGATGGCGTGGCACAATAATCAGGAGTTGCTCACCATGCTCCGATTTTTTCCAGGCAGAAACAAGCAGTGCTTCATCATCATCGCGTGTTGATGCGGCCAGTACATAGGGTCTGAGCGTTTGAAAGGCCGTGATGTCATCAATGTTATGTTGAGGATAAAATTTTATATTACCGATTGTTTTTACTTTTGAAGGCGTTGCGCCCAACTTTATAAAGCGCTGGCTATCTTCTTCAGTTCGCGCTAATACAAAATTGTTGACTCGCAGGCAATCCCGGTAGCGTTTCTTCATCCAGGCTGACGCATGTAAAGTTCGTTCGGATATCCGGCCATTAATAATAGTAATCGGTAAATTGAGTGCATCTGCTACAGTAAATAAATTGGGCCAGAGTTCGGTTTCAATAATCAATAAACAACGTGGCTTAAATTTTGAAATAAATTTTTTAACTGCCCATTGCCAGTCTATTGGGCAATAAAAATGGTTAACTTGCTCATTTAAAGTATTTGCAACACGGATTGCAGAGGAGGGTGTATTGGTTGTTAGTATAATAGTGTTGTGTGCTGCGAGTTTATGAATAAGCGGTGTAGCCGCATTAACTTCACCTACAGAAGCTGCATGAATCCATATAGACTCTTTTTCAATTTCTTTTTTTGAAGTGAAGCATATTGCCAGTCGTTGTAAAAAAAAACGGTAGTCTTTATTACGAAAAGCATCCCATGCAATATAAAAAGCAATCGGTATTGATAAAAACCCAAGTAAAATTCTGTAAAAGTTCATTCAAACCTGTTTGCAGTAAGAAAACGGTTATTACTTAACAGCAATATTTTTTATTGCTTATTATTGAATCAGCTTGCTCATTTGTTTTAAATCATTGGTTGTTAAAATACCGGCTGCTTTTTTCAGACGTAAGGTTTCAAGCAGGTAATCATAACGTGCACGTGCATAGTTTTTTTTGGCCAGGAATAACTCTCGTTGTGAATTGAGTACATCAACCGTTGTTCGGGTGCCTACTTCAAAACCAGCCTGGGTAGTTTCAAGTGCCTTATTGCCTGAGGTGACTGCCTGCTTAAGTGCCTGAACCTGACTAATATCCGACAACACATTCAGATAGCCGCTGCGGGTTAAACGTTCGGTTGCGCGCTTTGACTGAATATACTGCTGTTTGGCTGCATTATACTCATACCGTGCCTGTGTTGTTTTAGACGAAGTTCGGCCACCGGCATACAGTGGCAAGTTAAATTCCAGTGAAATGGAATTTTGATCGATGGCACGGCTACCAAAAAAACCGCCTCCTACTTTTGAATAACTTCGTTCGGCAACTAAATCCAAAGTGGGCAGATGGCCGGCACGTTGAATGGCAACTTCATCTTTTGCAATTTGCATAAATTGCTTTGCTGCGAGTAAATCGAGGTTATTAGTTAAGGCGAGCTTAACCCAGTCATCCATATTTTCTGGTTCTGGTGTTAATAAGGGAATATCACTGGTCAGTGCTTTTATATCTGCGTATGTTTTTCCCGTGAGTTCACGTAAATTTTCCAGGGTGATCTGTAACTGGTTTTTTGCGGCAATAACCTGAGCAGTTGACTGGTCGTAGCGCGCACGTGCTTCGTGCACATCGGTAATGGCAATCAGGCCAACCTTGAATTTTTGTTCGGACTGAAGCAGCCGTCGCTTAAGTGCTTTGTATTCCCGGCGATTAAAATTTAAATTATCTTTTGCTGCCAGTACATTAAAGTAACTAGTTGCAACACGCAGGATTAAATCATGCTTTGCCAGGTCAAAGCTGGCCTGTGCTTTAAGCACGGTCGCGTTGCTCTGGCTTATGCGAATAAAGTCACTTTGTCTGAAAAGTGCCTGGCTGATACGCAGAGTGTAACCGTTGCTATCATAACTTTGTACAGATGAGGTAGAGGCTGTAATGTCCTGCTTAGTATTAGAGCGGTAGGCCGAAAAACTTATTTGAGGTAGAACCGCTGCCCAGCTTTGCGGGTTGCTTTGTTGCAGTGCAAGATAATTGGCTTCGCTTGTTAGATAGATAGGGTCACTTTTTTCGGCTAACTGGTAAATATCAAAAAGGCTGCTGATCGGTTCATTTGCATAACTGGTTGTGTTTAAACTTGCAGTAAGAACAAAAATGGCAGCAAAGAGTGATTTTTTCATTGGTTTTTAATAGCGCTTCATTTCTGGGTCGATGTCATTGGCCCAGGCTTCCACGCCACCTGTCAGATTAATTAAATTAGTAAAGCCTAATGATTCCAAATATTGGGCCACTTGTCGACTCCGAATACCATGATGGCAGATAACAACCGTTTCCTGCTCAGGGTCGAGTTGTGTAGCATAGTCGGGTATCTGCCGCATTGGAACCAGTTTTGAAT
>CAZEZI010000013.1:0-28703 GCA_964516315.1 uncultured Thioalkalispiraceae bacterium | reverse complement strand
GTAATCCTCCTTAATTAAAAAATGTAATATACATGTAACGAGAATGTAGAAAAATCCATAAACAAGTACTTTATAGTTTTTAAATTGAGATTGTAAAAACACCTATCCATATATAAAAGTATTACTTAAATCAAATGACGCTTTGAATGCGAAACAAACAATAAAAATTATATTCGTGTTGAGGCTAAATAATTTTAACCGCTTATATCGTCTCATAATTTAACGGCATGTCAACTTAGGGCTTTTCTACAGCCTCAACGATTACATAAGGGGCAACTGAAAACGTGTGGAGCACGGCTTTTAGTTGTCCCAATGAGTGATAGCGAATGGTCTTGATGCACTTGTTAGCCACTTTTATGGTTTCCAATTTGCTTGCATATGAAACCTTTTTATTAAGTCTTTTATTTTTTTGCTTTCGCAACCTTCTTCTTTTATTGCCTTAAACACTGCATTAGTTGCTTGCATACCACCTTTTTTAAGGATGTTTGCGGCTTGTTTATTAGTTATTTTTGGTTTTAATTTTTTTATTTGTTGCAGTGCTCGGATGTGCACCATTTGGTAATTTGCTAAAAATGATGTTAATAATTCTTTTTTGGGTTTAATGCATTTTCCAGCAGCAGCACTTGCTAATGTAAATTGCTCATATATTTTGAGCATTTTTATATCTTTTTCTGCATTTGCGGTTCCACTTAATAATATGAGAAAAATAAATAATATTTTCATAATGCTGCTCTTCTTTTTAATATGGCTAACAGTGATTTAGGCTGTATGTAGCCTAACACCTGATATCACAAATATTTGTGCTTATTTCTTGCTCAATAGGACTCAATATAATACCAAGTAGTCTTTTCGAGCTTAATGGATTCTGTTATTAAAGTGAAGCAATGAAGGGGTGGGGTGGCTATTGGTTTGTATTAGATTGTTTCTAATATGAATAAAAAAATCCCATCACCATGACTCACCGTTCAGTTAAGGTGTTGATGATTTGTGTACTCCATCTTTATGTAGCCTGGATGCAGCATCGCGAAATCCGGGGGATTTAATCATTATTTCCTGGATTGTATTTTATTTCATCCAGGCTACTAGCGAATTTGAATATTAACTGTCAAACAGGTAATTCCAGATAATCTATTGTTATGCGGTTACCAGCAACGGGTCTGAATAAATTGTCTGCAAAAGCAACATGGCTGGGATGCTCTCTATAGGTATCAATAACCGACGGGTGGCAAAACCGTACAAGCCAGGTATATTGGTACTGGGCATCTTTTTTTATCGTTTCACCAACAAATATTGAGCGCACACCCGGTATTGTGGAAAGTGTTGTATAGCCTTCGGCTATCATCTCTTTAGCGCTGTTGCTATCTATACCATTTACATTATAAATAATTAAATGCTCAACTGATTTCCATGGCTGACAGTGTGCCAGCACTTCCCCGGCTTTTTTTACGCTTCCCCATCGTTTTATGCAGCGCATTACTTCGTTAGCAATGGCTTCTGTTATACCTTTCATGTTATCGGTATACGATATTTTTTCTGGGCCAGAACTATTATGTTTAATTTGTTGTGCAGCAACATCTGATAAAGCAGTATAGTAATTTATTTTTGCTACACCATTCTGGATAAGCTCTTTAAATTGCTTATCATCAAGACCGGTGCCGCCATGGATAACTAAAGGAATGCCCAGTTCCTGATTAATTTCTTTAAGTCGCTGAAAATCCAGTTTGGCTTTCCCCTGCATACGGCCATGCACGGTTCCAATTGAAACAGCAAGAAAATCGATATGGGTATTTTCGAGGTAGGTTTTTGCTTCCTCTACCGTGGTATAACATATTTCCCCCGGGTGATGTTTTGCATCTTCTCCTTCAACGCCCGGGATATAGCCGAGTTCACCTTCTACTGCAATGCCACAACCATGAGACATTGATACAATCTTTTTTGTTATTTCAATATTGTCGTTTAAAGAAGATTCAGAGGAATCGACCATTATACTATTGCATCCAAGCCGTATTGCTTTTACTGCAGATTCAAAACTATGCCCATGATCAAAATGAATGGCGACAGGAATAGATGCACGCTTAGCGGCTGACTCAACGGCTGGCATAAGTAGCTCAAAATCAAAATAGTCAAAGTGGGATTCGGCAAGACTTAAAATAACAGGTGCCTGTAATTCTTCAGCAGCTTGTAATATACCTTGCAAAAAGTCCAGATTTACCAGGTCAAATGCGCCTATGGCATAATGGTTGTCATAGGCATGTTGAAGCATATCTTTTATATTTACTAATGGCATTATGTATTACCTCAATATTTTATTAGCAGCGCGGAAGGCAGTGGCATGCTTTTTATTTTTAATTCTTCGTGTGTGTATGTTTCATTGATAAGACTCCCGTTTAGAAAAAAGTTCGATTCTATGGTTATTTTTTTAATTATGCTTTTGAATAAAGCAGCAGTAATAACTGAAAGCTGATTATTTCAGGCAATAAAAAAGCCCATCTCAATGATGGGCTTTTCTGCTAGCAAGGATATTATGCTTTTAAATGTTAAGCCATTGCAAGGCGCAATTTTTTAATCGCATTGTTTTCGAGCTGGCGGATGCGTTCAGCTGAAATGCTGTATTCGCTGGCAAGATCCTGCAAAGTCGATTTGGTTTCATCCAGCCAACGGCGTTTAACAATGTCCTGACTGCGCTCATCGAGTGTTTGCAGTGCATTTCTTAAACGCGTATTTTCATATTCGCTGTGGTTATCTGCTTCGATAGTGGCCGATGGTTCGTGGCTCATATCTTCAAGATAAGTTGCAGGCGATGGATAAACAAAATCGGAGTCATCATCGTCATTGCTGTTGTCAAAACCAATGTCGCTACCGGTTAAACGTGATTCCATTTCGTAAACATCTTTAGTGCTTACACCAAGGTCTTTTGCGACCGATTCAACTTCTTCTTTATTAAACCATGCGAGGCGTTTTTTAGAGCTGCGCAAGTTAAAGAAAAGTTTACGTTGTGCTTTGGTAGTGGCAATTTTTACAATGCGCCAGTTGCGTAATACAAATTCATGTATCTCGGCACGTATCCAGTAAACCGCAAATGAAACCAGTCGAACACCTTTATATGGGTTAAAGCGTTTTACCGCTTTCATTAAACCGATACTGCCTTCCTGAATAAGATCGGCTTCTGGCAGGCCATAACCAGCATAGCTGCGTGCGATATGCGCAACAAAGCGCAAGTGCGACACCACCAGTTTTTGGGCTGCTTTTAAGTCGTTCTCTTCATATAAGCGTACTGCAAGTTCATGTTCCTGCTCAGCGCTTAATATAGGAATTTGCCGTGTTGCGGTGTTGTACGCGGTCAAATCACCTAAGGGAATCGCAAGTTGTAATTGGTTATTCATCAGGTTTTTATACCTCAAATCGTAAGTTAATCGTATTTTAGCACTCGCAGAGTTGGAGTGCCAATATTTGATTAAGTTCAGTCTAATTTAGGTGGAAATAGGCAATTTTATTGATTTAAATCAACTATTTAAAATATGTGGGATTTGCTTAAATAATTGCCTAACTGGCAGATTGCAGGGCCGCAACGTTGATTTGCAGTGGGCCTTCGACGGTATTGACTGACACCTGATTACGGCCGTTTTCCTTGGAAAAGTACAGTGCTTTGTCGGCCAGACTAAGGAAGCGGCTAAGCGGCTGATTGGGGTGATCGTCGCTGCAACACATGCCGATACTCACGGTAATATCGACACCGCCGGGTTTTAGCTCTTCAATGGCGGCTCGCAAACCCTCTGCACGGCGCACGGCATTTTCGTAGTCGTCTTCACGGAACAGGATACAAAATTCTTCGCCGCCAAAACGCACGACCATGTCTTCAGGATACAGGCTGTCGAGTTTAACCCCTAAATCGGCCAGTACATGGTCACCGGTAATGTGGCCGAGGCTGTCGTTAATGTGTTTAAAGTGGTCAATATCAATAAGAATACCCCAAACCGGCAGTTTGGATTCACGCAGGTAGTTTTCGCCATTATCGAGCAGGTAACGCTTGCTGCGTACACCGGTCAGGCTGTCGGTTGCGGCTATCCAGCGCATGGTTTCGGCTTGCAGTTTAAGTGCATTGTACTGGTGTTTAATCAGCAGCAGGGCACGAACCCGCGCAATCATTACCTGTTCAATCAATGGCTTGGTTACAAAGTCGTTAGCACCGGCGTGGAAAACTTCGACCTGGGTTTGCTCGTCATCGCTGCTGGTTAAAACCAGTACCGGTAATTCCTGTTGGGAATGGTGTAGCTTCACGCGAATAGCGTGGAGCAGGTCGCCGCCGGTCATTTTGCCCATCAGGTAGAAGTCGGTAATGACCAGATCAAAGTCATTAATGCCGTTGTCCTCGTTGGAGACTAAAATAGTGAGCCCTTCTTCTGCTGTGGTAACGTGGGTGACTTTTAAACCCTGCTTTTCCAGCATTTTGATGGTGACGGCGGCCGCTGTTTTGCTGTCTTCAACATAGAGAATATTGCCAACCAGACCGGAATTGCGCTGCATAAAGGAGCGGATAAAGGTACCAAAGGCTTTATAGCCGTCGGACTTGTCAAAGTAGTCGGTAACGCCGGCTTCAAAGCCTTCGCGTAGCAGACGTGAGTCGGCATCGCCGGACACCACAATAACAGGTGTATAGGTGTGTTTATTTGAATCTCGAATCGTGCGGCTTAAACCCAAACCATCCATATCGGGAAGTAGCAATGCGGTTGTGATAAGGTCAAAGCAGTGTTCTTCCATTTCGGCCAGTGCGGCTTCGGCTGACTCAACGCCGATAACCTCGGTGTTGGCTAATTCTTCTTTTAACATGCGGGTAAGCAGGGTACGGGAGACGGATGAACCGTCAACGATCATTATTCTTTTTATTTTTTCAGACATAGTTTTTCTGTGTACATATTTACTAACGTTGCAATAATTATTATTGAGTGTAGCGTAAATAATACATTATGTCGGTTCAATTTCGCGCAAATGGCGCTCTACCGCTACCCATGAGCCGGACAGCCCGAGTAATATGCTGCCGCCAATAAGCCAGACAGTACTATTGAAGTCGATAATTTGCATTGAAAACCGGCTTTCGTAAGACTGGGTGAGTGCCTCAATCGGGCCGCTGAGTAACAGTAACGATGTAATCACTAATAGTAATGCAATCAGGCCACCAAACAAACCATACCAGAACCCGGTATAAAGAAAAGGACGGCGAATAAAGCTGTCGGTGCCGCCAATGAGTTTAATAATTACAATTTCATCGCGGCGGTTTTGTATTGCGAGCCGAATGGTGTTACCAATCACCAGCAACACTGCCAGGGCAAGCAATGCCGATAAAATAATAACGCCACGGCGAATAATATCCATGATGGTGTAGAGGCGTTTTACCCATTGCATATCGAGTTGTGCAATATCAACATAGGGTTTATTTTGTAATTGTTCGAGCAGTTGTTGGGTAGCCATTGTATTTGAAAGTGCGTTTGATTGTGACAGCGAAGGCTGAACAACAATAACAGCAGGCAGTGGGTTCTTTTCCAACGCCTTTAATGCATTACCAAACCCCGACAAGCGTTTAAATTCCTGCAAGGCCTGTTCGCGCGAAATATAATTTATTTTATTGATTTGCGGCATGCCTTTTAACTGCTGTATAAGTTGTTGTGCCTGTGCATCACTGGTGGATTTTTTCAGGAACAAGGAAATTTGCGCGGCACTGTCCAGATCACCACTGATGCTTTGCATGTTTTTTAAAATAATATGCAGCCCTGTTGGCAGGGCGAGTGCAATGCCGATAACTGCCGAGGTCATTAATAATGACAAGGGGCTGCGGGTTAGCTGGCCAAGGCTATAAAAAAACACCTGCAAGTGCCGTAACAAATAAGTGTGTAGCCAGTTACCCATAATTAATACTGGCCTGCTGTTTGTGTGGCACGATTGCCAGAGTCATTACTTAGTCTGGCATTTTTTAAGGTTAAAACACGATAGGGTAAGTGGGTAATCAAATCGATGTCATGGCTTGCAATCAGTACGGTAACACCGACTTGTGAAAACTGCTCGAAGATACTCATTATTTCACGCGACAGTTCCGGGTCGAGATTACCGGTGGGCTCATCGGCTAACAGTAACGGTGGCTTATTTACAACGGCGCGTGCAATCCCGACGCGTTGTTGCTCACCACCGGATAAGGTAATCGGGTAAGCCCGTTCTTTATTCAACAGGCCGACTTTATCGAGAGAGGCACGTACTTTTTTACCGATTTCCTGATGCGATAAACCGCTAATCACTAGTGGCAAGGCCACGTTATCAAATACAGTACGGTCAAACAGGAGTTGGTGATCCTGAAAAATCATTCCAACGTTACGGCGGTGATAAGGAATTTTACGGCGGGGAATTTTTGCCAGATTCTGGCCGTTTACAATCACCTGACCACGACTGGCGCGTTCAATTAACGCAATTAGTTTGAGTAAGGTGCTTTTACCTGCACCGGAATGGCCGGTTAAAAAAGCCATTTCACCGGGGGCTAAATGAAAATTAATGTCCTGTAAGGCATCATAGCCGCCGGGGTAACGTTTGGAGGCATGACTGAATCTAATCATTGCGGTGTATCTTCGTCAGTAAACAAAGCGTCAATAAATTCATTGGCATCGAAGGCGCGTAAGTCGTCAATGCCCTCACCCACGCCAATAAAGCGAATCGGTAATTTTAATTTTTGCGCAATAGAAAATATTACCCCGCCTTTGGCTGTGCCATCGAGTTTGGTCAGGCAAATGCCGCTTAAGTTTACCGCCTGATTAAACTGTTCGGCCTGGCTAAGTGCATTTTGTCCGGTGCCGGCATCCACTACTAATAAGGTTTCATGTGGTGCGTCCGGGTCAATTTTCTTTAACACCCGAATCACTTTTTTAAGCTCATCCATCAAGTGCGACTGGGTGTGTAAGCGACCGGCGGTATCGGCAATCAGTACATCAACATTGCGTGCTTTGGCAGACTCAAAGGCATCAAAAATCACCGATGCACTGTCGGCGCCCTGTGCTTGCGCGATCACCGGAATGTCATTGCGTTCACCCCAGGCTTGTAGCTGTTCAACTGCCGCGGCACGAAAGGTATCGCCTGCTGCCAGCATTACGGACTGGCCACCTTGTTGCAAGCGCTTTGCAAGTTTGCCAATGGTGGTGGTTTTGCCCACGCCATTCACGCCCGCGACAAGAATAACAAATGGTCGGGTATCGTCTGGAATGATTAAGGCATTATCACAGGGCTGTAAAATAGCCGCCATATTTTCACGCAGCGCGGCAGTGAGTGCTGCGGCATCTTTCAGTTCTTTGCGTGACAGGCGTTGTTGCAAATCGTCAATGATCTGGCGAGTGGCATTTACGCCAATATCTGCCATTATCAGGGTATCTTCGATTTCCTCGAGTAAGTCGGCATCAACAGTTTTACCACTGAAAACGCTGCTCAGGTTACCGGTTAAGCTGCTGCGAGTGCGTGACAGCCCCTGTTTTAAACGTCCGAAAAAGCCATTTTTATTTTCGGGGTTCTCTTCTCTGGTTTTTAATTTTGATTTTTTGAAACTAAACATTGTTTATTAAGTCGTAGGATTGTTACTATTATTTAATGTATCCATCCTATCAAACTAACCGGCTTGCCGTTAGTATAATATAGAATAATTTAAAGGTTTTATATGAATAAGCAATTGTCTATTACACACCCATTTATTCGCCCAGTCGTGCAGTGGGGGATAACACTACTGTTATTAAGTTTGGGCGTTGCTGCCATGGCCGACGTATCACCAGCGAAGCCACAAATTTTTGAGTCTACGCTGGATAATGGTTTAAAGATTCTGGTTAAACCTGATCATCGTGCACCGGTTGTGGTTGCACAAATCTGGTACAAGGTGGGTAGCAGCTATGAGGTGGGTGGTTCCACTGGCTTATCGCATGTGCTTGAACATATGATGTTTAAAGGAACCGCAAAGCTGGCGCCTGGACAATTTTCCAAAGTGATTGCGGCAAACGGTGGGCGCGAAAATGCATTTACCGGTAAAGATTATACGGCCTATTTTCAGCAACTTGAAAAAAGTCGTTTGCCGGTGAGTTTTGAGTTAGAAGCTGATCGAATGCGCAACTTGACTTTGCCGGAAGAAGAATTTACTAAAGAGTTACCGGTGGTGATGGAGGAGCGGCGGATGCGTACCGAAGACAAACCGCGCTCACTTACCTATGAGCAGTTCAATGCCATCGCGCATATCAGTAGTCCTTATCATCATCCTATTATTGGCTGGATGGATGACCTTAAAAATATGAAAGTGGCGGACTTAAGAGCATGGTATCAAAAATGGTATGCACCGAATAACGCAACCCTGATAGTTGTGGGTGACGTTAAGCCTGACGAAGTGTTTGCACTGGCTAAAAAATATTATGGTCCGTTAAAACGCAGCGAGAATATTCCCGAATTAAAACCGCGCATTGAAGCACCACAATACGGTGAACGCCGATTGACAGTAAAGCTGCCTGCAAAACTGCCTTATTTAATTATTGGTTACAAAGTACCATCGTTAAATACCATCAAAGAAGACTGGGAACCGTATGCACTGGAAGTGCTGGCAGGAATACTTAGTGGTGGTGACAGCGCGCGTTTACCAAAAGAACTGGTGCGAGGAAAGCAAATGGCAGCCAGCGCCGATGCGAGTTATGACATAATTTCGAGACAGGCGGGTTTGTTTATATTTGATGCTATTCCTTCAGCCAAATTTACTGTTGCCGATGTTGAAAATGCCCTGTACAAACAAATGGAAAAAGTGAAAACCGAACTTGTAACAGAAAAAGAATTGCAACGGGTTAAGGCACAGGTGGTAGCCGGTAAAGTTTATGAAAAAGATTCTATTTTCTATCAGGCCATGATACTTGGGCAACTGGAAACAGTAGGTTTACCGTGGACAATGGCAGATGAATACGTCGACAAAATTCGTGCGGTAACGGCTGAACAGGTGCAAGCTGTGGCAAAAAAATATTTTAATGACGCGCAGAAAACTGTTGCGATATTAGAACCGCAAAAGAACAAATAATATGTTTAGGAATAATATAATGGTGTTACGAAATCTGTTTCTTTTTTTGTCGATTGGTCTTGTTTCGATTTCATGCTCAACTATTTATGATAAAGCTGAGCAGGATATTTCGATAGCAAAAAATAGTCAGGGTGAAGGAGTCAAGATCCAGACATGGAAATCATCCAAAGGTGCAAAAGTGATGTTTGTGCATGCACCGCAGTTACCGATGATTGATATTCGTCTGGTTTTTAATGCTGGCAGTGCGCGAGACAAGGCTCAGTCGGGTATTGCACAATTGACCAATACGATGCTGTCACAAAGTGCCGGGCAATGGTCAACCGATGAAATTGCCGAGCGCTTTGAAGAAGTTGGGGCAAGGTTTTCAACCTCGGCGCTTCGTGATATGGCAATTATCAGCTTGCGTAGCCTAACGGACAAAAAATTATTAGCACAGGCGATAGAAACTTTTAAGGTAGTGGTGTCTCAGCCGGCATTTAAACCGAATGAAGTAAAACGCCAGAAAGCACAGCAACTGATAGCCATTCAGAATCAATTACAGTCCCCCGGCAGTATTGCCAGCAAAGCATTTTATGCTGCAATCTTTAAAGGCCACCCTTATGCGCAGCCAACGATTGGCACAAAGGACATTGTGTCGGCTATTAGTATTGATGGCTTAAAAGAATTTTATAAACGCTATTATGTTGCGAATAACTTAACGATTGCGATTGTGGGTGATGTTGACCAAAAACAGGCAGATACATTAGTAGAAGAGATAACAGCAGATTTAATGAGTGGCAAAGCAGCCGAAAAATTACCTGAATTAGCGATGCCGAAAAAAGCACAAAAGATACATAAAGAATATGCCGCAACACAAACACATATTCTGGTTGGCCAGCCGGGTATGAAACGCGGTGATGACGACTATTACAGTTTATATGTAGGCAACCACATTTTAGGCGGTAGTGGTTTTGGGTCGCGCATTATGCAGGAAATACGTGAGAAACGCGGGCTGGCTTACAGCAGCTACAGCTATTTTGCACCAATGCTTGGTGTGGGGCCTTTTATTATGGGTTTGCAAACACGCAATGAAAATACACAGCAGGCGCTGGACATTCTGGACAAATTATTGCGTGAGTTTATCGCACAAGGGCCAACAGCCGAAGAGTTAAACCATTCAAAGAAAAACATAACCGGTGGTTTCCCACTAAGGATTGACAGCAATAAAGACATTACCGAGTATTTAGCAGTCATTGGTTTTTATAATTTACCGCTGGATTATTTAAATACTTTTAATGACAAAGTGAATGCAGTTACAGTCGATATGATTAAAGATGCGTTTAAGCGCCGCATTCATCCGGATAAATTAATCACGGTTACCGTTGGAAAAGCCAATAAAAAATAAAAAGCAGGCAGTGTATGGTGCAGGCAAGTGAAAACAGCTTACGTATTATTGGTGGGCAATGGCGTGGGCGTAAGTTATCTTTTCCAAAAGTAGAGGCAATTCGGCCAACACCAGACCGGGTTAGGGAAACGTTATTTAACTGGTTGGCACCGATTATTCAGGGTGCGAATTGTCTGGATCTTTTTAGCGGCAGTGGTGCTTTGGGTTTTGAAGCGCTGTCGCGTGGTGCGGCTTCGGTTACGATGTGCGACAGTGACCCAAAAATAATTTTAACATTAAAACAGCATGCTGCTTTATTAAAAACAACAAACGGTATTTTTTTGCAGACTGATGCGGCCAGTTTTTTAAAGCGCAATACACAGAAATTTGATGTGATCTTTCTGGATCCCCCTTTTGCTTCTGATCTTCTGGCACAATGTTTTGGAATTTTATCTGGAACGGATAGCCTGAATTCAGCTGCAATGATTTATGTGGAAGCGCATGCAAAAGGGGACTTGCCGCCTGTTCCGGATAACTGGAGCGAGCACCGTAGCAAAAAAGCCGGTGATGTGGCGTATTACCTGTTTATAAAAGAATAGAAAGTACTCTATAATCCAGTTATGACAAAAATCGCAATCTATCCCGGTACCTTTGACCCCGTTACCAATGGCCATACCGACCTTATTGAGCGTGCAACGCATTTGTTTGACAAGGTGATTGTGGCGGTGGCAAAGGCAACCAGCAAGTCACCGGTTTTTAGTCTGGACGAACGGGTTGCATTGGCATCGAATGTTTTAAGTCCACTGGCAAATGTTGAAGTTTGTGGTTTTGATATTTTGCTGGTCGAGTTTATGAAGCAAAAAAATGCCACTATTATTTTACGTGGTTTGCGTGCGGTGTCCGACTTTGAGTATGAGTTCCAGCTTGCCAGTATGAACCGTCATCTAAGTGACCAGATTGAGACGGTCTTTCTAACCCCCGCCGAGCAGTATACCTTTATATCCTCAAGCCTGGTGCGGGAAATTGCGCGCCTTGGTGGTGATGTTTCCCAATTTGTTAATCCTGAAGTTGTGGCTGCGTTAAAAGCACAATTAGGTTAAAATAGACTTTTCCAACCCATTTTGTTTTTAATTCAAGAGATACCATGGCCCTATTTATAACTGACGAATGCATAAATTGTGATGTATGTGAACCGGAATGCCCGAACGGTGCTATCACACAAGGTGAAGAAATTTATGATATTGATCCTGACTTGTGTACTGAATGCGTTGGCCACTTTGAAGAGTCACAGTGCATCGAGGTTTGTCCGGTTGATTGCATTTTACTCGACCCTGGCCACAAAGAAACTCAGGATGAGTTAATGGCAAAATACAAAGTGCTTGTTGGAAAGGACTAATTTCTTCTGAATTGATAAGAAAGTTTGTCGCTGTGAGCGATAGCATGGCAATGACAGATTAAAAAGGACTCCTCCGATGAAACAGATTTCCTCAATCCATTCTTGTTTATTCTTTCTTCTTTTTATATTAACTATTTTTATTGAACCTTCGGTTGTTCATGCTAGCCCGTCAAGTCAGGCTGCGATTGCAACAGCCCATCCAATAGCAACACGAGCAGGCCAGCAAATATTAAAGCAAGGCGGTAATGCCTTTGATGCCGCCGTTGCGATTAGTGCAACACTGGCTGTTGTAGAGCCCTTTAGTTCAGGCCTGGGTGGTGGAGGTTTCTGGTTGTTACAGGATGCGAAAAGTAAAAAAAGTATTATGATTGATGGCCGTGAAACCGCACCGTTAGCGGCAACTGAAACGATGTATCAGGATAAGCACGGTAAAGTTATAAAAGGTTTATCAATCAATGGTGCGTTGGCGGCGGGTATTCCCGGTGAACCGGCTGCGTTAGTGCATATCGCAGAAAATTATGGACGCTTGTCGTTGAAACAATCTTTAGCACCGGCAATTAAAGCTGCTCAACAAGGTTTTAGAGTAACTCCTGCTTACCGGAGGATGGTGCGTTTTCGTCTAAAAGTATTGAGGCAATCACCTGCGGCAGCAAAAGTATTTTTGTACCGTAATAAAATTCCTCGTCGTGGCTATTTAATAAAACAACCTGATTTGGCAAAAACCTTACAGGCAATAGCAGAGCAAGGGCATGCCGGTTTTTATCAGGGGGAAATTGCAAAGGCATTGGTAAGAGGGGCACGGGCTGCTGGTGGTATATGGAGTTTAAAGGATTTATTGGCGTACAAAATAAAAGAACGTCAACCGATTATTGGGCACTATAAAAATTATCAAATTATATCGGCTGCACCGCCCTCATCAGGTGGTATTGCTTTAGTGACCATGCTGAATATATTAGAACAATATGATCTTCAAAAAATACAACCTGCACAACGTATTCATTTAATTGTTGAAGCAATGCGCCGTGCTTATCGGGATCGTGCCGAGTTTCTGGGTGATTCTGACTTTATTTCTATTCCGATTAAAAAATTAATCAGTAAGTCCTATGCTAAAGAATTAGCAAAAACAATTACACTGCAACATGCAACACCAAGCTCAGCATTAAAATCAGCGGTACCGGTTGTACAGGGGCAGCATACAACACATTTCTCTGTTGTTGATAAAGAAGGTAATAAAGTTTCGGCAACTTTAAGTATTAACTATCCATTTGGTTCCGGTTTTATGCCGCCGGGAACCGGGGTGCTGCTTAATGATGAAATGGATGACTTTTCATCTAAACCGGGTACACCAAATATTTATGGTTTGGTCGGAAATAAAAATAATGCAATTGAGCCAGCTAAACGAATGCTGTCGAGCATGTCGCCGACGATAGTGGAGAATACCACTAATAGTGATTATGCAGTGATCGGCACACCCGGTGGCAGTCGGATTATTACAATGGTCTTACATGGCATTCTTGGGTTTACCGCAGGTAAATCAGCCACGGCCATTGTTGGTGAGCCTCGTTACCATCATCAGTACTTACCTGACAGGATTCAATTTGAGAAAGCTGCAATTTCTGCTGCTATAGCCAAAGAACTGAAAAACAGGCAACACCTGCTAAAAAGACTTGTCGGTTCGTATGGCAATATGCAGCTTGTAGTTAGTAGAAATAATAAAATGAATGCAGCCAGTGACCCTCGTGGTGAGGGTTTGGCTATTATCATTAAATAAATTGAACGTTGTTATATTTTATACTGGCCTACCAGCGCGTTCAGGTTTTCTGCAAGTTGGTTTAGTTCTGTGCTGGCAGCATTAATTTTTGATGAGTTACTATCACTATTTACCGCCAGTTCATTGACCGTGTGAATGCTCTTGTTAATTTCTTCTGATACAACACTCTGTTCTTCGAGTGCGTTGGCAATTTGAGTATTGATAGATGAGATGTTAACCACCGATCGGGTGATAACGTCTAGTGAGCCTTCAGTGCTGGTTGCCTGCTCAACACTTGCGGTTGCTGTTTCTACACCTTTATCCATAACAGCAACGGCATCCAGCGTACCATTTTGAATGCGTTCAATCATCTCCTGAATTTCAATGGTTGACTCCTGAGTACGGCTGGCTAACGTTCGAACTTCATCGGCAACAACGGCAAACCCTCGGCCTTGTTCCCCTGCCCGCGCAGCTTCAATTGCAGCATTCAGTGCGAGTAAATTTGTTTGCTCTGCAACACTTTTAATAACATCCAGTACCGAACCAATACTTTCGCTGTTTGATTTTAAGGCCTGGACAACTTCCGCTGCGTGTTTGACATCATCAGACAGTGTTTTAATGATATTGATATTATCCTGTACTACTTTTTGCCCCGAGAGTGCCGATTGTTCAGCATTTTGAGCAGACGCTTCTGCCTCACTGGTTTTGGTGGCGATTTCCTGTACCGTAGATGACATTTCATTGATAGCCGTTGCAATATTATTAATTTGCATATTCTGCTGATGTGAGTCTTCCTGTGCAGAACTGGTTACATCGGCCATGGACGATGCTGCATTTTTGAGTTGTTGGGCTGTGTCATTAATATTAGTAACAAAATCTTTATGGCTGGATATGAGATTATTAAAACCCGAGGCAAGGCCGGTAATTTCATCTTTGCCTTTAACGTCAAGCTGTCTGGTTAAATCTGTGTTGCCGGATGCAAGTTCATCAATGCCTTTTTGCAATGATGCAATGGGTCTGGCTATTGACTTTTTATACACAAAATAAACAGCCATGATCGTTACAAACAGCATAACAATCAGTGCAGAAGTGATTTTGTTACTAAGGTAAGCACTGGCTGTAATCTGATTGCTGATGTCACTATTGATTTCAAGTATTCCCCTGACATCGCCCAGTTTCCAGTCATTTTTTGGTGTGTCGGGATGTGCGTTATGGCAATTTACACAACCCTGAGCAACCATCTTATCGGCGACCGCAACACGTACAATATATTTTCCATCGCGTTCTACTTCTTTAACATAAGCATCATTTGGGTTTTTATTCAGAAAGGCCCAGGCTGAAGATTGGAACTCATCTAACATGCGTGACTTACGGTTAGGAAAAGGATAGGCACTGTACAAGTTAACGGTTGTTCCCTTGCCTTTTAGTAATGTGCTAATATCATGAATCATGGTGGCCGGTAGTGGGAAGGCATCTGGATTATTTTTATGATCGATAGCGGGTTTCATATTTGAGCCGGCTTTAACCTTGCGTACAATATTCTGTACGTAATATTTTCTAAGAACTTTAAACTGTGTTGCCGTTTGCTGCGCAGATTCCGTTGCACCAATTATTGATTGCTGCTCGATTTGGCCGGGAATATATAAAGTAAGTGTAATAATTGAGAAAGCGAGAATTGCACTAATGGGTGCGACCAGTTTCCAGTACAGTCCGTTAAATTTTAATTTGCCTAACATTTTTTGATTCCTGTAATCACCATCTATGCTGTGCTTTTTGTAAAAGTTTTAGGCTTCTTGCCGGAAAACATACAAAAGGGGAAAGTTATATCGGCAGGAATATTCTGGACTTTAATAGTCAGGTACTCAAGTTTATTGCACTAATATAGTGCGATATTCTGGTGTGAAATCGTATTTTGACTGTGGGTGCTAAACCAGAGGTGGGTTATCGCGTTTCTGCAATAATAACGCTTACTTATGGTTGGTACGTTTTTCCAGTGCTTTGAAAAATGACCGTATGCGGTTTGCATTGGTACCACCATCGCCACCAGTGGCACGGGATGTGGAGCGCATATCTATTTGGCTACTATTTTTATCAATTTTGGTGACTTGAATAATCACATCATCATGAAATCCAAACCAGAAAGTTGTTGCAGTTGCTTCTATATGCAGTTCACCTGGGTCAGCCTCCCAGAGTTGCCAACCTTTTTGGTGGACAACATCAATAACAAGATCAAAGGCTTTATTCGCCGAGACAGGTAATATTAATGGTTGGATGTCAGGATAGAATTCATTCTGAAGTGTTTCTATTTCGAAACCACCATATGTTCTGGCGTTGGGTGCATACCAGAATGAAGGTGGATCTTCTGTATTGGTACTAATATCTGAAATAGGTGCCGAGGTTTGTTTGGCTTCTTTCCATGATTGTAAAAAAAGCAGCATGGGTATAATAAAAATTAAGCCCAGCAGGCTATAAATAAACCCGCGACGTTTGCCTCCGGGTCGTGCTGCGATCAGCCCGGACAAACACAGTACGGAAGCAGCAATACCGCCATAGGCAGTCCACTTAAGTATGATGACCGCAAAATCATAATTCCACCAGCCTATACGGCTGCCCAGAGGCCCTGCCACTGCAATGAGTATGGATAAAACAATAAAGCCAAAACCAATAATGGTCGGTTTGTAGATGGGTTTTTTTGTCAGTTGGTTATGCATGACTTCAGTCACTTGATGAAATTAAAGGTAAAGAGTTCAATATAAATTATAGTTGATATTTGAGAGTGCATTTAATTGGTAAGTGAGTGTAGTCTTATCCAGAACTATTACTTTTGGCATTGAGTACAATAATAAGTTGCACGTTGCCCCAGCACACAATGGCTTATCGGTTTTTTGCAAATAAGACAAAGCTCATCTTTGCGACCATAAACATTAAGCTGTTGCTGAAAATAACCAGGCTTGCCATCACTTTGAGTAAAATCCTTTAAGGTGGTGCCTCCCTGTTTAATGGCGGCAGTTAAAACATGCTTTATGGCTTTAACCAGTTTTTCAAAACGAGGCAAACTGATGCTACCGGCTGCTTTGCGCGGATGAATACCGGCAAGAAATAAAGCTTCACTTACATAAATATTGCCAACGCCAACAACGATATGTGCATTCATTATAAATTGTTTAATATTTACTTTACGATTACGTGATTGTTTAAAAATAGAATTTGCTGTGAATTCATTGGTTAAAGGTTCAGGCCCCAGTTTACAGAGTAGCTTATGTTCCAGCACCGGTTTTTGTGTCCAGAGCACAGCACCAAAACGACGCGGATCATGTAAGCGTAAACATTGGCCATTTTTAAGCACTAAATCAAAATGGTCATGTTTATCAAAGGGTGTAGTGGCCTTTACGATACGTAAGCTGCCAGACATTCCAAGGTGGAGAATAAGGGTGCCGGCTTTGGTTGCAATTAAAATATATTTTGCCCGACGTTCGACTGAAATAATTTTACAGTTGGGTAATTCTTTTTTTAGCCTTGCAGGAACAGGCCAGCGAAGTTTAGGTTGCCGAATAATTACCTCGGCAACAGTCTTATTGATTAGGTGTTTGGAAATACCTTTACAGGTGGTTTCAACTTCAGGTAATTCTGGCATATTTATTTCTTTTGTGGTGGTGACGATGTAGTTTCAGATTCTACAGAGGCCAGATCGGGAAAGTTAAGTAATTGCTCTCGTTTTTCTTTTGGGAAGCTGTATTGCAAACCTTTTAATTTATCAACCAGCACAAACTCTTTGTCATTTTTTAAAATATAAAATGTGAGTTTTGTTGCATCTTTACTGTAAAGTGAAATGGTTTGTTCATATGAAAAATGTGCTTTTGTATTTATCGGACTAATATCAACGGCCTGTGCATTTTTCCATTCACTGATTAATTCATTAACATTGTCAACACTGAAGTTTTCAGGTTCGGGTATCGCACGCCAGTTATTATTTTCCAGCTTTAGTTTTAATTCAGGTAAATCAAGTCGTGTTATTTCAAAATCACTATCAAGTAGTTTGTGATCAATATAATCGGTTGCCACACTGTTTAAAGCATAAAAGTAAGTGTCGGTGGTTAAGTGGAGTTTTTTGTTAACAGCAACATAGCGGCGCATTTTAAGCGGGTCGGAGTTGCCAAATTTAATGGCTACAGTATTGGGCAGGCCTTTATTAAATACAACTTCCAGTGTAGGAGTATCAAGCCCATAGGGTGCGGTTTCTTTTAACGGGTAAGTGGACTGCGGTAAAGTTTCGACCAGCCGCAATAATGTGTCTATGCGAAACTGGTTAGTCGGGGTATTATACGGTGATATCAGGCGCCATTTATTATTTCTTTTTTCAATGTAAATATCGGTTTTACCCTGACGTTTAACGGTGATGTTAACAACGTCGGCTTGCTTCAGTGAGGTAATCGCAGGTTTTTTATTTTCATCTTTACTGGTTGAGTCTAATATCGCAAAGCTTGCTGCGATTAGAATGAAAAGAAAGAGGCCAAGATTGGTAATGTTCCGTTTGTTCATATTTATTTTTTAACCATAAAGGACGCAGCGTAAAACAATATATTTATCGTAATCAGCAGCGAGCTGATGTAACGAACATGTGTTAGCACAATTGCTTTTCTTCGTACCCTTTGTGGTTAATTACCCTGTTTAATGAGTTAACGATTACGGCGTTTTCGCCAGATAATAATACCACTGGCAATAAAAATAACGGGTAAGCCGGCGAGGAAGAACAGGCCAATAACTGCCCAGAGCATCGGGTCAAGTTGTAATTGCTGGTCCGGTGCGGTGGTCGCCGCAATGCTGATTAGTTTGTCATCATTATTGAGCCAGTTAAAAATCTTTAGCCCCATATCCTTGTTACCCAGATTACCAAGGTATTGGTTTGATATAAAGTCGCTATCGGCAACAATCACTACACGCTGAGCTTTATCGCTGTTTGAACTGTTTTCCAGTACCAGCGCAATGTTAATCGGGCCCATGGTGTCAATAGAGTGATTGAATTCAACAACGCCTTGCAATTCACCTGCTTCCAGCCAGCTTCGGCTGGTTGACTGAACCAATGGGGTTGCTTGCCAGTGGGTATCTTTAACATCCAGTACTTTTAAACCACCACTGTGTGGGTAAAGCGTCCCTACTGTGAAGTTTTCAGTAATGGCATGTGGTGGATAGTTTTCTGCCAGTGCAGAGGTTGCAGGAATACCGAGCATTTGCGTCGTTGGATCAACAATCACGCCTTTAATAAAATCAATGTTGAGTTGCTTTGTAAGTGGAGCCAGTTTGTAAAGGTTACCGGGTTCCTGTAACCAGAGTAAGTTGCCGCCTTGTTTAATAAAATTCTGAATCAGTTTGACTTCACCCTGCAAGTAATTAATTTGTGGGCCGGCGATTACCAGTGTGGTGGTATTTTCAGGGATAAGCGGTGTTTCGGCCAGATTAAGTGTGCTTATTTGCAGTCCTTTGGCCATCAGATTTTTGGTGAATAATTCATAGTCATGGTTAGCTTTGCCATTGGGTTTGCGTTCGGCATGGCCGGTCAAAAACCGAATCGTATGGTTACCGCTGCGCAGTAGTCGCTGTAAGGTGTTGGTAAGATCCTGTTCTTTTATTGAAAGCAAATGCTCCGTTCTACCTGACAGGCTAATGATCATTTCCCCTTCTGCCTGAATGCCCAGTTTGCGGGTGGTGGCTGGATCAATATCCGGATTAATAAAAGCCAGTTCAATATTTTTTTTATGCTTTTGATATTTACCAACAAGATCTTTTATTGCTGTTCGCAGTTGAGAAATGTCGGCTTCACGTGCAAAGGCGGTAATACTAATATCGTCATCTATTTTCTTTAGTAATTCAATACTGGCAGCAGATAAAGTATTGCGTTGTGTTGCAGTCCAGTCAGATTCAAATTTATATTTTTGTGTTAACCAGGCAAGCAAGCCCATTGCAATAACAAATAGAACAATAAAAGTAATATTTTGCAATTTTAGATTACGGCGATTTTTTTTTGTTATTTCCATGTTTAAACCTTAAATAAATTTTTAATCTGATCGGGTATGGTTATTTCTTTATTTATTAACGTTGCAGGCGATCACCATCTAAACGACGAATAGACAAGATTAAAAAAGTTGTGGAGACCAGAATAAAATACATAAAATCGGCCGAGCTGAATAAGCCCTTTGACATGGCTTCAAAGTGGCGCAGTATGGAAATATATTCCAGTGCACCGCTGGCATTTGCATCGGCCACTTTGTCGCTGGACCAGTCAAGGATCCATAGCATAAGCAAAACACCAAAGGTGCTGATAGCAGCAACCGTAGGCTGAGTCGTTAAGCTCGACATATAAATGCCAATGGCTGCAAAAGTTGTAACCAGTAAAACAAGGCCTAGCCAGGCGGAAAAGAATAAACCATAGTCCAGAGTGCCGCTGAAGCCGAGTGATAAGGGCATGAGTGCCAGCATAACGGCCATGCAAATCAGAAAGCCAACAACACCGAGAAACTTGCCAAGAATAATATCAGTCATGGACAATGGAGCAGAAAATAATAATGTCAGACTTTTAGTGGCACGTTCACCTGCAATCACCCGCATGGTAATTAGCGGGGTTACCAACATAAAAATAATCGCAGAGGTCGCAAACAACGGGGCAGCAATAAACTCTGTTGCACCGGGTGCATTTTCAATGTTGGCCAGTTGTGGCTGGATTTGTATAAACGTATTGAGTTGTGCGAGAAAAATATAAGCAAAAATAAATTGTACAACTCCAAGAATAGACCAGGCCAGTGGTGATAAAAATAAACTACGTAATTCACGGGATGCAATGGTTAAAATATTCATGCAGCATTCTCCGTTGTTTGTTTTGCGTCTGCTTTATTTTCATTCGGGTTTGTTACTGATTCCGATGAGGTGATTTCCACAAAAATTTGTTCCAGTGTTTTTTGTTCGGGGGATAGTTCCAGTAAACCCCAGTTATTGTTAACCGCTGCTATCGCTATTTGTTTTGCCGGGCTTTTTTGTGCCTCGGTATTGTTGAAGTGGATACGAATACGTTTATCTTCAAGGTGCTCGATTTTATTCACATTGTCTATTGCCTTGAGGGTGGCATCGTCCGGGTTGTTTTCAAACTGTACGATAAGACTGGTTGCCTGCATTGACTGATTTAAGTTGTCGATAGAGTCACTAAAAACCAGTTGGCCTTTATTAATAATCTGTACACGATCACAGGTCATTTGTACTTCCGGGAGAATATGGGTGGACAGTATAACGCTATGCTCTTCACCTAATTCGCGGATGAGTTTGCGAATCTCACGGATCTGGATAGGGTCAAGCCCGACTGTGGGTTCATCCAGAATGACAATAGCAGGTGTATGGATAATGGCCTGGGCAATGCCAGCACGTTGTTGATAGCCTTTTGACAGGTTTGAAATTAAACGAGATTTTACTTCACCTAGTCCGCAACGCTCGATGGCTTTGCTGACCGCATTGCTTTGTGCTGCGCGACTAATACCATTTATTTTGGCACAAAAGTTTAAATATTCTTCAACGCTTAATTCCACATATAAGGGTGGCTGCTCGGGCAGATAACCGATTTCCGCTTTTGCAAGTTTGGGCTGGTCGAGCAGGTCGAGGCCATTGATGGTTATTTTGCCGGCTGTGGGGGCGAGATTGCCGGTGATCATTTGCATGGTGGTAGATTTACCTGCACCGTTGGGCCCTAAAAAGCCTAAGACTTCACCACGGTTCAGTTCAAAATTAACGGCATTGACTGCTTTTAGCTTGCCATAATGGCGGGATAAATGTTCAATACGCATGAGTAAGGGTGTCGACATAATTTTTCTGTACTTTATAGTTAAGTTAAGTCAGGTGGTAACCGATAAGGCTTTAATATACCTTATTTTGGTCTTGAAAAAATAAAATTTATTTGTGGATTATATGCATAATACGCTCTGCGACAAGTACGGATTTAACACTGCACACCGAAAGTTGCGTGTTGCGATGATGGGTTTGTCGGCTGTGGATCATGCACTGGTTGAATTATTGCATAGTAAGATTATTAAACCTTATGGCGAGGAAATAGTAGCGGGCTTTTATGAGGTGCTTTTATCTTTTCCCGAGGTAAAAGCCTTTTTGCTTGAGCATGGGGAAATCCACAGCTTGCACAGAACACAACTCGCTTATCTTCAATCGTACGGTGTCAATTTCGAAACGCCTGAATACTTTGAAGAGCGCTTACATATTGGGCGGGTACATGCCTTGATTGGTTTACCACTGAGCTATTACTTAATGGCTTTTCGGATATTAGATGATTTGTTATTTGGTTTTATCGATAAAAGTATCTCCTCGGGGAGCGAGCAATTTTTGCCTTTAGTGAAGCTGGTGTCGAGAATTTCTGTGCTGGATATGTCGCTGGCAATTGATGCCTATCACACTAAAAAAGTACGTGATATGACAATTTCAATTGATGCACTAATGGATGAACGGCAGTTGTTAACTTCAAAAATTGGTCTGGATGAATTAACACAGGTTGCCAGCCGGGTCAGGGTGCTGGATTATTTACAGGGTAATTTAAACAAGGCCGAGAAAAAACAATACTGCTTTTGTGTGGCAATGATCGATCTGGACTTTTTTAAATCGGTTAATGATAAGTATGGGCATCTTATTGGTGATCAGGTTTTAACGGATGTGGCGACCAGAATGAAGGCAGCCTTACGTAGTGGTGATATTTTAGGCCGTTATGGTGGAGATGAATTCTTGCTTGTTTTACCCCGTGCAGATATTGGTGTTGCCAAACAAATTACCGAACGAATTTGCAGTTGTATTAATGCTGCGCCCTTTCAGGTTGAGGATTATGTTATTCCGCTTACTGTCAGTATTGGCGTAGCTGTCTGGCAGCAGGGTGATTCAGATGTAACCTTATTAGGCCGAGTGGATCATGCTTTATATCAGGCCAAACATCAGGGACGAAATCAGGTGGTGCTGGAATCTTCCGAATAAGTTAAAAGGCACATCGTTTGGTATAAATAATATTTTTCGCATTACACAGACTAAAACCCTTTATAATCTGCCACTATGAATATTTATTTAGGCGTTGATACTGGCGGAACCTTTACCGATTTTGTTTTGCTTCGAGAAGGCCCGCTTGCTGCGCAAGCAAGGCATAAGTGCGCGTATGAGGAACGCGCACTAAAACTGCAAACCCATAAAGTTTTATCCACACCGCAGGCACCTGAACAGGCCATTCTTGCAGGGATAAACGATTTACAACTCACCGCGCTTGCAGATACAGATAATTTATATATCGTGCACGGCTCAACCGTGGCAACCAATGCGGTATTAGAAGGTAAAGGTGTTGCAACGGTTTTTATTACCAATCGTGGTTTTAAAGATATGCTGAGTTTAGGTCGGCAGGCACGTCGGGAATTATATAATTTGCAACCTGCATATAATGCATCGCCGGTTAAAGCAGAATATTGCCTTGAAATCGGTGGGCGGCTTTCGGCAACGGGTGAAGTGCTGGATGATTTAAGCAACCATGATCTGGAGAGTTTAGTTGCACAAGTGCGCGCCCTGGAACCACAGGCGGTGGTGATTAATCTGTTATTTTCGTATCTGGATGGCCGTTTTGAAAAACAAATTGCACAGGCGTTAAAAAAAGCCTTGCCAGAATTATTTATTTCATGTTCTTCGAATATTTTACCTGAATACAAGGAATATGAGCGTGGCATGACAACCTGGTTGAATGCGTATGTGGGGCCGTTGGTACAAGGTTATTTACAACGTTTACAACTGGAAATAGACGATAGTGTTGCCGCCAAAACCACCATTACCGTCATGCAAAGTGCCGGTAATACCATTGCTGCCGAACTGGCTGGTGAACAAGCAGTACATATGCTTTTATCCGGGCCGGCCGGTGGTTTGGCTGCGGCAGAATATCTTGGAGAGCTGACCCGTTTCAAGCGCCTGTTAACTTTTGATATGGGCGGTACATCAACCGATGTCGCTTTAATTGAAGGTAAAATACAACTTACCAATGAATCGAAAATTGCAGAGTATCCTGTGGCGATTCCGATGGTGGATATGCATACCATTGGAGCCGGAGGCGGATCGATTGCTTATATTGATGCCGGTGGTCTGCTGCAAGTCGGGCCGGAGTCTGCCGGTGCCAGTCCTGGGCCAGCCTGCTATGGGCAGGGGGGTGTTGCACCAACGGTAACCGATGCTAATCTGGTTGTTGGGCGATTATTGCCATCGGCATTTTTAGGTGGAGGTATGCATTTGGACATGGATGCTGCTTATAAAGCTGTTAATACTCTGGCAGCCCCATTAAATTTGAGTTGCGAGCAAACCGCACACGGTATTATTAAAATTGCCAACGAACATATGGCCAATGCACTGCGGGTGATGTCGGTACAGCGTGGTATCGATCCACGTAATTTATGTTTAACCTCGTTCGGTGGTGCCGGTGGTCTGCATGTTTGTGCACTGGCAAATGCCTTACAAATTTCAACTGCAATGGTGCCGGTGTATTCGGGTGTGTTATCGGCTTTGGGTATGTTAGTGGCGCCGAAGGGACGAGAGTTATCCCATACCTTGAATGCATTATTGAGTGATGCACTGCAAAATGAAATTTCCCAGGCATTGGAGAAGTTAATCAGACAAGGTGAGGCGGCATTATTAAAGGAAGCGGTTGCAAAAGAAGATATTACGATTACAACGCGTCTGGATTGTCGTTATCAGGGGCAGTCCTACACATTGGATATTCCGTATGCGTATTTAGATTCAGCTGCGATTAAGCAATGCCAGCAAGACTTTATAACACGTCATCAACAACGCTATGGCCATAGCCTGGATTTACCCATTGAGCTGGTGAATGTGCGAGTGAGCTTAAACGCAAACCAGAAAACGCTGCTACTCGATAAAATATCGGCTAAAAATAAAATAGCTAAATCTCAACATACCACAGTATCGGGTAACGATATCGCAGTGTATCGTCGTGAAGACATAACCGTTTCACAAATAATTACCGGCCCGGCATTAATTACCGAAACAACGGCAACGACATTTGTTGATAGTGGCTGGCAATGTGAGATGGATGTGTTCGGGAATTTAATTTTAGTTTTAACCACAACGCAGTAATAAAAAACAATATTGCCGCGCTATCGCTCGCAATGACAAGCTAAATAGTGAGATTTTTACGTTGTAGGCTCAGAGCACTTTGTGTGAGGCAGGTTTTTTTTCGTATTCGTTGTGGTTAATTTTAAGGCCGTACCACAAATAAACTTGCTGGTTCTTTAATAAACTCAACGCGATCTAACATGGCCTGTGTTACGTGCACGTTATTTTTATCATCAATAAGTAAAACATATTTAATCCCCATTTTATTTGCCAGTTCAACCCATTGATTCGGGCCGGCAACAAACAGCGCCGTTGCGGCCGCATCGGCGGTGGTGGCATCGGGGTGGATAACGGTAACCGATAAACTGCCTTTGGCCGGGTAGCCGGTGCGTGGGTCAATAATATGGTGGATGCGTTTATTGTTGGCCAGATAATAACGTTCATAACTGCCAGAGGTGAAAATGCTATCGCCACTTTTAGCCCTGATGCTGGCGATGGCGGTATGTTTGTCGGTTGCCAGTGGATCGCGTATGCCAATCACCCACGGGCGTTCACCATGCTGGCCTATTGCTTTCAAATCACCACCAGCACTGATCATAATATTTTTAACCTGATATTTTTGTTTCAGGTTGGCAATTATTTTTTCCAGCGCATAGCCTTTTGCGATACCACCCAGGTCGATGCGTACAGCCGGGTTGTTACAGGTAAAGCGAACACCTTTAATTGTTATATCTGTCATTCGTGGGTTTGCTTTTAGCAGCGCCTGTATTTTGGCATCATCGGGTGGGGTGTTTTTATCAAAGGAATCTTGTTGAAACCCCCAGAGTTTTACTAGCTTGCCAATGGCCGGATTAAACAAGTGGTCACTTTGTATCGCAAGTTGTTTTGCTTTTATTATTAAAGGGATAACCGATGTCGGTGCAGAAAAGGTACCGGCCATTCCGCATAAACTGTTGGTACGCCCGAGTGGGCCAGATTGCCACGGATGCCATAATATATGCATACGTTTTAAATCATCTTCGATGGCGGTGAATACTTGTTGAGCCTGCACTTGATTGACATCGCTTATTTCAACCTGAATGACCGTACCAAAGGAAAATATGGATGTTTTATAAGAAGGTGTTGTTTGTTGGCAAGCACTTACACTCAGTAGTAACAGCAAGCTGAGTGTTAACCGAGGAGCATTAAGTTTGTTTAGTAACAGGCGGGGAGACACAATTTTATTCCTTTGTGGTGTTATTGCAGCTTTGTTTCAAGCACATCGAGTAAAGTTTTGCTGATATTCAGGTTGTAGAGTTTATCCAGCTCACGAATACAGGTTGGGCTGGTGACATTGACTTCTGTCATGTAGTCGCCAATGACATCAATGCCAACAAAACTCAAGCCCATTTTAGATAATGTGGGGCCAATTTGCTTGCAAATCCACAAATCGCGCTCGCTGAGTGGCATACCAATGCCACTGCCGCCGGCGGCCAGATTACCACGGGTTTCGCCTTTAGCGGGGACTCTTGCCAGTACATAAGGGACAGGTTCGCCGTCAATCAGCAAAATACGCTTATCTCCCTCGCTAATTTCCGGGATAAAACGCTGCGCAATAATGGGTGTTTGGCCATATTGGGTCATGGTTTCAAAAATAACCGCAATGTTTGGGTCTCGCTGTTTTATGCGGAAAATGGATGCTCCACCCATGCCATCGAGTGGTTTGACAATAATATCACCGTGTTGCTCCAGAAAAGCCTTTAATTGAGCCATATCACTGGCAACCAGTGTGGGGGCACAGCATTGTGGAAATTGCAGCGTAAACAGTTTTTCATTGGCATCACGCAGGCTTTGCGGCCGGTTAACCACTAATGTACCCTGTTTTTCGGCCAACTCGAGCAAATAGGTGGCGTAAATGTAGTTCATATTAAAGGGCGGATCTTTGCGCATAATAATGATGTCGATATCGGCAAGGGAGCGGGGTTCAGCTTCATCGAGTTGGTACCAATCTTGTTGATTTAATTGAAGTTTTATGGGTAAGCAGGTTGCTATTGCAGCGTCACCGTAAGTTAAGGAGTGCGGGTTAATATAATAAGTCTGCCAGCCTCGATTCTGGGCTTCTTCGAGCATGGCGAGGCTGCTGTCTTTGACTGGGTTCAGTTGTTCAGGGGGATCCATCACAACGGCAAATTTAACGGCTTTAGTGGGCATGGGAGCGAATCTGTTTAAATGTCTGGAATTTGCAGATTAACATAAAATAATATAATAAATATGGGCAATTTAGTGTGAAACTCCCTGATTCGGTGGTCAGGAAAATAACCTTGAATAAATAAGGAAATGCTAAAGCTTTGCTGGCAAACGGCCGATATTTAATAATCAGGAGCATTGTCCTGATATTGTTTTGTACGAAAAACAATCAACTCTGGATGCTTTACTAATGTCTTGCTAGACTTAGCTTGACTATACTAAGAAAGGAAATATTCTAAGTAATATAAATACTTATGGATTGTTCTTAAAAACTATGTTAAATATTTATTTGTAAATAATCTCTTCAAATGAGATTGTTTTTTAGTGCGTACATTTTTCATGGTTAATCGGTAGTGGTTAAGTTTAGATATTCTTTGAATATTAAAGAATTTAGAATGCATAAAGAATTTTGGAATTTAGAAAACAGGTATGAGTGACATTTATCAGGATTTAAAAGTGATGGTGATCGACGATAGCAAAACAATTCGTCGCACAGCAGAAACTTTATTAAAGAAAGTCGGTTGCAACGTGATTACCGCAACGGATGGTTTTGAGGCTTTATCAAAAATTGCAGACAATAATCCGGATATTATTTTTGTCGATATTATGATGCCGCGTTTAGATGGTTATCAAACCACCGCATTAATAAAAAACAACAAGGTGTTCCAGAAAACACCGGTAATTATGCTTTCAAGTAAAGATGGTTTATTTGATCGCGCCAGGGGGCGGATAGTTGGTTCTGAGCAGTACCTGACAAAACCTTTTACAAAAGAAGAATTGTTAGGCGCAATTAAACGACATGTCCTGGACGAACGAGCCAGCTAAGCTTGTTCCTTATATTAATTGATTGAGGTTGTATTATGGCTAATATTTTAATAGTAGATGATTCCCCCACAGAAATTCATGTGTTGCAGGGGATCTTGCAAAAACACGGTTACAGTGTTGAGGCTGTGATGTCTGCTGAAGAAGGCATTGCAAAAGCAAAATCGATGAAACCTGATTTAATTCTAATGGACGTGGTAATGCCTGGCATGAATGGTTTTCAAGCTACGCGTGCCATTAGTAAAGATCCTGAAACACAGCATATCCCTATTATTATTGTTTCGACAAAAGATCAGGAAACGGATCGCGTTTGGGGAATGCGCCAGGGCGCAAAAGATTATATTTCCAAGCCTGTCGATGAAACTGATTTTTTGAACAAAATATCGTCTGCTCTGGGAAAATAAAGGTAACGGACATAAACGGTAACGAGATGATTTGTAAATGAACAGCACTGCACAATTATCGTCCTTTGCTTTATTAAAGCAAATTGAAACACGTTCTCAACAACGTGCGATTGGTCTTCCGCAAAAAACAGAAGTGCGGCGTACATGGTCTGGTGTTGGCTTTCGGGTTGGGGATATGCAGCTGCTTGTGACGATGGCAGATATTGCAGAAATTCTGAAATATCCAAATATTACCAAGGTACCCAGTACTTTGTATTGGGTTAAAGGCCTGGCCAATATTCGCGGCAATCTTCTGCCGATTATGGATTTAAATGGTTTTGTCGACAATGATCTTTCTAAAATCAGAAAATCATCGCGGGTTATTGTAGTACAGCATGGTGAATTAAGTTCAGGGTTACTAGTTGATGAAGTTTATGGTATGCGACATTTTTTTACTGAAGAACACAGTGACAAGTTGCCGGATGCAGCGGGTAAATTAAAAACGTATTTAAAGGGCTCGTTTTTACAAAACGAAGTCGAATGGGGTGTTTTTAGTGTGGCCAAACTTGCTC
>CAZEZI010000012.1:0-29084 GCA_964516315.1 uncultured Thioalkalispiraceae bacterium | reverse complement strand
AAATATGTCTTCAAATGTAATTCAAGGGAGTATTGTGGCCTTGGTTACGCCGATGTTTGCGGACGGTCGGGTAGACGATGTGTGTCTGGAGAATCTGGTCGAATTCCATATTAAAAATGCTACTGATGCGATAGTTGCGATGGGGACAACCGGTGAATCTGCTACTTTGGACGAGAAAGAGCATTGCCAGGTAGTACAACAGATTATTGAGTATGCGGCTGGCCGTATCCCTATTATTGCTGGAACCGGTGCTAATTCCACAACTGAAGCCATCCATTTAACACGCTGTGCGGCCGATGCCGGTGCTGATGCCTGTTTACTGGTTACCCCATATTACAACAAGCCAACGCAGGAAGGCCTGTATCTGCATTTTAAGGCGATTGCTGAAGCAGTTGATATTCCTCAAATTTTATACAATGTGCCGGGGCGTACGGCAGTTGATATGTTGCCTGAAACGGTACAACGACTCGCAGAGATAAAGAATATTGTCGGTATAAAAGAAGCCACCGGTAATGTTGCCCGTGCGGTCGATATTATGCAACGTTGCTCTGATACAGATAAATACGGTGATTTTGCTTTGTACAGTGGTGATGATGCGACTGCCATGGAATGCATTTTAAAAGGTGCAAAAGGTGATATTTCGGTAACTGCGAATGTTGCACCACAGGCAATGCATGCAATGTGTGCGGCAGCACTGTCAGGTGACGAAGTGACGGCGACAAAATTAAATAAACCACTGTTGGGGTTGCACGAAACTTTATTCATCGAAGCGAATCCTATTCCTGTGAAGTGGGCGTTAGCTGAAATGGGCTTAATCAAAATCGGCCAGCGTCTACCGATGACCGTGTTATCAGAAGAACATCACCGTGTTGTACGTGAAGCAATGCATGCTGCTGGTTTAAATTAGAATTATTATTTTATGTAGGTTTAAAATGTCTGTATTTATTAAAGGTTTTCAGGTTTTTTTGCTGGGGTTGTTTGTTATAACAATATCAGCATGTTCTTCGACGCCAAAAGAAGATGAAGGTTATAAAGGTATTTATGATGCCAAAACAACAAGCGACTATTCTCTTGAAGTACCCCCTGACCTTGTCTCACCCAGTGTAAGTAATGCATTAGTTATTCCGGGTGTAGCAAATTCGGGTGCCAGTTTTTCAGAATATTCGAGTTCCAGCCCGGTTTCAGCATCAAGCAGTGTTTTACCCAGGTCCACCTCGGGCGCACGTTTTGTACGTGATGGGGGGCTATTCTGGTTGGAAATTGAAGCAAATCCTGACGAAGTATGGCAACAGGTTCGGGCTTTTTTTATGGATTTAGGTTTTAGTTTTGTAACAGAGAGTCCGGTAAATGGTTTGCTGGAAACCAACTGGCTTGAGAATCGTTTTGACGTGCCTACTGGCTGGATTGCTTCTATGCTCGGCGGGCTTTTTTCAACAGGAATGATGGATAAATACCGTATTCGGCTGGAGCGCTCGGATAAAGATGATAACGTAAGTTTGCTATTTATTACTCATCAGGGATTAAAAGAACACTCAGCAGGTGGTTATTATGCTGAAACAGAACTTGTTATCAAGTGGCTGCCACGAGAATCAGATCCTGAACTGGAAGCTGAAATGTTACAACGGTTTCTGGTTTTCCGTGGTATTGCAAAAGCACAGGCCAGGCAGATTGTTTCTAAAGGTAAGAATATTGAACGTGCTAAACTGGTTAAAGCTGATGATAATAGTTACGTAATAGAAGTGAATGAAATATTTCCACGCACCTGGCGCCGTATTAGTATTGCTCTGGATCGTATGGGTCTTGTTGTCGAAGACCGTGATCGTAGCAAAGGTATTTATTACATTAAAACAACGGAAGGTTTTGTTCAGGGTGATCACCATGAACCTGGCTGGTTTGAATCTCTTTTTGCTTCTAAAACCGAGCAGTTACAAATTGCACAATTTCAGCTAAAAGTGGATGATCTGGATAATATAACCCGGGTAACTATTCTTAATGCTGTAGACGAACAGGATAAAAGCAAAACAGGCCTGTTTATTCTTGAGGAATTAAAAGCACATTTAAATTAACAAATAATAAAGAGAGCCGCCGTTGCGGAATAAAAAAGAATCGCTTGCGACACTTGAATTTGCTTCTTTGGGAAGTGGCAGCAAAGGTAATGCAACGTTAATATCGATTGGCAATACCTGCATTATGGTTGATTGCGGGTTTTCGATGCGTGAGACGGTTGCACGTTTAGAGGATTGTGGCAAGCAAGCCGAGCAACTTGCGGCTATTTTATTAACCCATGAGCATACAGATCATATTCGTGGTGCCGGTGCAATGTCGCGAAAATTTGGTATCCCGGTCTGGTCTACACGGGGAACAGCACAGGCAGAAGCACTGGGCAAAGTGAGTCGGCAGTATTTTATTAATGCTGAAGAAGAATTTGAAATTGGCGAGATTGTGGTTCAGGCTTATCCGGTACCGCATGATGCAAGAGAGCCATGCCAGTATGTGTTTAGCAATGGTAAACATAAATTGGGCTTGTTAACTGATGTGGGGCGGGGTACTCCGCATATTGTAGAATGTTTATCTTTGTGTGATGCACTGTTACTGGAGTGTAATCATGACAGCGAAATGCTTGCACAGGGCGAATATCCTGTTTCACTAAAGCAACGCGTGGCGGGTGATTTGGGGCATTTAAGTAATTTACAGGCAGCCGAAATTCTGGCACAGCTGGATACAAGTAATTTAAAATATATTGCAGCAATGCATATAAGTGAAAAGAATAATCAGGTTGAGTTAGCCAGAGAAGCCTTAAGTGAAGTACTTGATTGCGAACACAGCTGGATTAATATTGCTGACCAGCAGCACGGTCTGGCGTGGCATAAAATATAATTTTCTTAAATACTTTAAAGAGTGGATTTAAAAATGACTTCTGTAATTAAAAAAGAACAACGTTTTGTTGGTAAAGCTAAAACGGTTTATGCGACCAATGAAGACGATAAACTTATTTTACATTTTCGTAATGACACCTCAGCTTTTGATGGCGAAAAAATCGAGCAGCTGGATCGTAAAGGCATGGTTAATAATTATTTTAATGCATTTATTATGCAACAGCTTGAAAAGGCTGGTATTGCTACACATTTTGAAGAGCTGATTTCAGACGAAGAGTCGGTGGTAAAAAACCTGGAGATGTTACCGATAGAGTGTGTTGTTCGTAATATTGCAACGGGTAGTCTGGTTAAGCGTTTAGGTGTTGAAGATGGCATGGATCTGGTTCCACCCACATTTGAGTTCTTCTTAAAAGACGATGCACGGCATGATCCGATGATTAATGATTCACATATCATTGCGTTTAACTGGGCAACACAAGATGAAATCGAGCAAATGAAAACACTCACTTACCAGGTGAACGATGTGCTCAAGAAGCTGTTTGCTGATGCGGGTATGCTGCTAGTGGACTATAAACTGGAATATGGCCGCTATAATGGCAAGCTTATCCTGGGCGATGAATTTAGTCCGGATGGTTGCCGTTTGTGGGATGTTGAAACCCGTGAAAAACTGGATAAAGATCGTTTTCGTCAGGGACTCGGTGGTGTTGTCGAAGCCTATGAGCAGGTTGCTCACCGCTTAGGTGTTGTTATACCAGACTAATCTATTATTTAATAAAAACAGATACTTGCAAGTATCTTCCATGACCTGCTAAATACCTTGAATTTAGCAGGTTTTTTTTAAAGAATTTTCCTCAACTGCCGCTATATAAATATAACTAATTGTTTTTATTCCAAATCTTATAAAATGGGTCAGTATAATGAGTAGTCTACTTTCAAATTTTGCGTCAAATACCCTGTCATATTTCCGTATTAGCCATAAACTATGGGCGGCCACGGTATTTATGCTTGCTATCTTAGGTGTTGTTTCGGGCACGGCAGTGGTGAATTTCTCGAATATTAAAACCGAAGTCTCCCATATGGTCGATGATAGCCAGCCACTGATGTTAAAAGTGATTGAATTAGAGTCGACTATTAACACGGCCAGTGTTGCATTAGGTTTTTATCTCTTAAGTTCGCATGCTTCAGATCTTAAAGTGTATGATTCCTCATTAAAATCCATTAAAGATTTGCTCTCCAGATTAAAAGCGATGCATCAGGTAACAAATAACCCGGATGTACAGAAAATGGTGTCACGTATTGCCTTACGTGTTGAAAAATTTGCATCATATCGAAACAAAATGGTTGGACTTGCTCAGGACTTTAATTTAAACCAGCCGGGCTTTATTGTTGCCAGAGATAAAATGGGGGTGCAGGCAACGACAATCCTGGGAAGTTTAACACAAATGATAGGTGCTGAAGATGGTGAAGAAGCCGGGCGTGGCAAAGTACTGTTAGCTGTTGCCAATTTACGTCAGACCTGGATGAATTTATTAATAACAAATCGTGCATTTATGGCAATGCGAGGCGAAGGTGATATATCGAACCTTAAATTATATGCACAAGGTTTTCAGGATGCGGTTGTTAAGTTTGAAAATAATGTAGGTTCAGTGTTAAATTTTGAACAAGAGACTGCATTAGAAGAAATTAAGGAAGTATTGCCACCGTATATGGCGGGTCTGAAAGAACTCATTGCCGTTCACAGCAGTGATAAGTGGCGAACGGATTCCTACTTAATGCGTACAGAAATTAGTCCGCTTGTTAGCTTGATACGTAAAGATATTGGCGCTTTAGTAAAACAACAGCGGCAGCAAGTTGAAACGACCAGTCAAAGTATTCTTGATGGTTTGATTGAAGCAAATCGCATTGTTCTGATTTTGCTCGTCGTGGGCATTATTATGGGTATTGTTGGTGCATGGTTGGTCAGTCGCATGATTGTAATCCCGATTAATGAAACGGTTGAAGCCATGCATGAAATTGCAGCGGGAGAAGGGGATTTAACCAAACGTCTGGAAGTAAAAGGGAAAGACGAAGTGGCTGATTTAGCGATAGGTTTCAATGCGATTATTGATTTAATCCACACAACAATACGCAGTGTGACGGACGCATCGTCACAGCTTGCCGCGGCTGCCGAGCAATTATCAGCAACGTCATCCACGGCAAACCAGAATGTGAGCAAAGAAAAAGAGCAGCTTGAACTGGTTGCAACAGCAATGAATGAAATGGCGAGCACCGCACAGGAAGTGGCACATAATGCCGATAATGCGGCAACCGGAACACAACAAGCCGACCAGCAAGCAGATGAAGGCCGCAACATTGTTTCTCAAACAATGGGTGCGATTAATGATTTAGCAACGGAGGTAGAAAGTGCCTCTTCAACGATTAAACAACTGGAAGCAGATACCGAACAAATTGGTACCGTGGTGGAAGTGATTCAGGGTATAGCCGAACAAACCAATTTACTGGCACTGAATGCGGCAATTGAGGCAGCACGGGCTGGTGAGCAAGGGCGGGGCTTTGCAGTGGTCGCTGATGAAGTACGTAGTCTGGCAAACCGAACTCAGGAATCCACTCAGGAAATACAAAATATGATTGAGCGCTTGCAAAAAGGTGCCCAAAATGCAGTTTCAGGAATGGACAATAGCCAGAAACAGGCAACTATGACGGTTGAAAAAGCAGCCGAAGCAGACAGTTCGCTTAATCAAATATCGGCTTCGATCGCAGAAGTTTCCAATATGAATATACAAATTGCCGAGGCGGTACGCCAGCAAGGAATGGTAACAGAAGAGATTAACGCGAATATTACAACATTGTCGGCAGTTGCACATGAAACCGAGGCGGGTTCACAACAGGTTTCGTCATCGAGTGAAGAATTATCGAGTTTAGCTTATCAGTTACAAACTATTATCGGGAAATTTAAAGTGTAAATTATCAGGTTATAGTATGCTTTATTCTTGAGGCCAGCCTTTGCTGGCCTTTTGTTTTGTAGTTTAGCAGGGGATTGAGGAATATATTTGTTAATTCATGTCGCTTATGGCTATTAACCACGATCAAAATATAATAAGATTTAATCGTTTTAATTGCAGCGTATAAGAAACCCTATGGCAACAAAATCATACAGTGCCGGTGATATTGAAGTATTAACCGGCTTGGAGCCCGTACGTAAACGTCCGGGCATGTACACCCAAACAGAACGTCCCAATCATTTAGCACAGGAAGTGATCGATAACAGTGTTGATGAAGCCATGTCGGGGCATGCAAAATCCATTTATGTCACGCTTTATAAAGACGGTTCTCTGGAAGTAACCGATGATGGCCGTGGTATGCCGGTTGATAAACACCCTGAAGAAAAGGTTCCGGGTGTTGAGGTTATTCTCACACGCTTACATTCTGGTGGTAAGTTTTCAAATGATAATTATCAGTTTTCTGGTGGTTTGCATGGTGTCGGCGTCTCGGTTGTTAATGCCTTGTCGAAAAGGCTGCAAGTGGTTATTCGGCGCGATGGCAAAGAATATAAAATGGGCTTTGCCAATGGCGATAAGAAAACCAGTTTAAAGGTGATTGGTAAGGTTGCGAAAAAGGAAACAGGAACCAGTCTGCGTTTCTGGCCTGATGGCAAATTTTTTGATTCTATTAATTTTTCGGTACCACGCTTGCGCCATGTATTACGTGCCAAGGCGGTACTTTGTCCGGGCTTAACCGTTACCTTCTATGAAGAAAAAACCAATGAAGAACAAAGCTGGTTTTATGAAGACGGTTTACAGGATTATTTAATTGATGAGCTCGATGGTGCGCTTACCCTGCCTGAAGAGCCTTTTATGGGAAGCCTCGAAGGCAATGCCGAAGCGGTAGACTGGGCGATTGTATGGGCTCCCGAGGCCGGTATTATTGTTAATGAAAGCTATGTTAATTTAGTACCGACAGCACAAGGTGGTACACATGTGAATGGCTTGCGTACCGGTTTAAGTGATGCAATGCGTGAATTTTGTGAATTGCGTAATTTAATTCCACGTGGTTTAAAACTCAGCCCGGACGATGTCTGGGATAAAGTTAATTTTATTCTTTCAGTTAAATTAGCCGATCCGCAATTCAGCGGTCAAACAAAAGAACGATTATCCTCACGAGAATGTGCAGCTTTTGTTTCAGGTGTCGTAAAAGATGCTTTTGCTGTGTGGTTAAGTAAACATATTCAACTCGGTGAACAAATTGCTGAGCTGGCCATTAGTAATGCACAAAGTCGGCTTAAAGCCGGGCGTAAAGTGGTGCGCAAGAAAGTGACTCAGGGGCCGGCACTGCCCGGCAAGCTCGCTGATTGCAGTGGGCAGGACTCGGACCGCAGTGAACTGTTTTTAGTCGAAGGTGATTCTGCGGGTGGTTCCGCCAAGCAGGGTCGTGACCGGGTGTTTCAGGCGATTATGCCGCTGCGTGGTAAAATCCTGAATACATGGGAAGTGGATTCATCCGAAGTGTTGGCTTCGCAAGAGGTTCATGATATTTCGGTGGCGATTGGTGTTGACCCCGGAACGGATAACCTAAAAGGCTTGCGCTACGATAAAGTTATTATCCTTGCCGATGCGGATTCCGATGGTTTACATATCGCGACACTTTTATGTGCTTTATTCTTGCGCCACTTTAGCCATTTAGTCAAAGAAGGCCATGTGTATGTGGCGATGCCACCGTTGTATCGGGTGGATGTGGGCAAAGAGATGTTTTATGCCCTGGATGATGCCGAGCGGCAGGGCATACTGGATCGTATAGAAGCGGAAAAGAAAAAAGGTAAAATCAGTGTTACGCGCTTTAAAGGTCTGGGTGAAATGAACCCGTTGCAATTACGTGAAACAACAATGTCACCCGATACACGCCGTTTGGTGCAGTTAACCGTTGAGGCGGAAGACGAGGCACATCAGATGATGGATATGTTGCTAGCTAAAAAACGCTCAGCCGATCGTCGTAAATGGTTAGAGTCCAAAGGCGATATGGCTGATGTATAAAAATAGTTACAGATAGAAAACAGGTTAAGTTTAATGGCTGCAAAAAAGAAAAAACAAACAAGATCAAAAAAGAAGCAACAACAGGAAGGTCTTGATTTTAATGCCGGGTTTGATGCGGGTATTGAGCAACTTTCATTAAGAGATTTTACTGAAAAAGCGTATCTGGATTATTCCATGTACGTTATTCTTGATCGTGCACTGCCACACGTTGGTGATGGCTTAAAACCGGTACAACGCCGTATTATTTATGCCATGTCGGAGCTGGGTTTAAAAGCCACTGCCAAGTTTAAAAAATCAGCAAGAACGGTGGGTGACGTGTTAGGTAAATTTCACCCGCATGGTGACAGTGCCTGTTATGAAGCCATGGTGTTAATGGCACAACCTTTTTCATATCGTTATACCTTGTTAGAAGGGCAGGGAAACTGGGGCTCGCCCGATGATCCAAAATCGTTTGCTGCGATGCGTTATACCGAATCACGATTATCGCAGTATGCAGATTTATTATTGGGTGAGTTGGGTCAGGGAACCGCTGAATGGGCGCCCAACTTTGATGGTTCACTTGATGAGCCGGTTATTTTACCTGCACAAGTCCCCAACATTTTAATGAACGGTACAACCGGTATTGCCGTTGGCATGGCAACCGATATTCCTCCACATAATTTAACAGAAGTATTAAATGCAACTATCCACCTGCTTGATAACCCCAAAGCAAAAGTAAAAGAGTTGTGCAAATTTATTAAAGGCCCGGATTACCCAACTGATGCTGAAATTATAACGCCACGCAAAGACATTGTTGCCATGTATCAATCGGGTGGAGGCAGTATTCGTATGCGTGCGGTTTATGAAAAAGACGATGATGATATTATTGTTACGGCTTTACCGCACCAGGCTTCCCCTGCAAAAATTCTTGGGCAGATTGCAAGCCAGATGCAAGCCAAGAAATTACCGATGGTCGTCGATTTACGTGACGAGTCAGATCATGAAAACCCGACACGTTTAGTTATTGTGCGCAAGAACAAAGAAATTGATATTGATCAGTTAATGACACACCTGTTTTCAACCACCGATCTTGAACGAACCTATCGGGTTAACATGAACCTGATCGATCTGGATGGTCGTCCGGGTACGATGAATCTATTTGATATTTTAACCAACTGGTTGTCCTTTAGAATTCAAACCGTCACTCGCCGTTTAGAGTATCGTCTGGAAAAAGTTAACAAACGCCTGCATTTATTGGATGGCTTATTAAAAGCCTTTTTAAACCTGGATGAAGTGATTCGAATTATCCGTAAAGAAGATGATCCGAAAGCAAAACTGATTAAACGTTTTAAATTAGACGAAGTTCAGGCTGATTATATTCTGGATACACGCTTAAGGCAGTTGGCACGTCTTGAAGAAATAAAGATCAAGGCAGAGCAAAAAGAATTAAGAGCCGAAGGCGCCGAGCTTGAAAAGATTTTAGGTTCAAAAGCACGTTTAAAAACACTGATTAAGAAGGAACTGAAAGCCGTTCTGGACAATTATGGTGATAAACGCCGGTGTAAGATTGTGTCGCGAGAAGCCGCACAGGCAATGGACGAGTCGTCTTTGATAAGTGCAGACCCGATTACGATTATCCTGTCACAAAAAGGACTGGTTCGTGCTGCAAAAGGCCATGATATTGATCCGTTTGAATTAAGCTATAAAGCTGGAGATGCCTGTCAGGCTGCTGCCTTAGGCAAAAATAATCAAATAGCGGTTTTCATCGACTCGACCGGACGTACCTACACGACGATGGGGCATACGTTGCCTTCTGCTCGAGGCCAGGGTGAACCATTAACTGGTCGTTTCACGCCACCACCGGGTGCCAGCTTTTGTGGAGTAATGGCGGGTGCACCGGAGCAGTTATTTCTACTTGCAACCGATGCCGGTTTTGGTTTTATTATTAGCCTTGAAGAAATGGTGACCAAGAATAAAAAAGGTAAAGCCATTATAAAAATACCGGAAGGTTCCACGGTACTGCCGCCTGTGCCGGTAACGGATATGGAAACAAACTGGGTGGTGGCTGCAACCAATGACGGTAACATGCTTATTCATCATATCGCCGAATTGCCCCAGTTACCAAAAGGTAAGGGCATTAAAATATTAAATATTCCACCTGCAAAATCAAAGAACCACTTAGAATATCTGGCTGCGGTGACGGTGATAAACGAGGACGATACATTATCCATTTATTCCGGTAAACGACACAAGATCTTTGAAGCAGCGGATATGGAACCGTTCGAAGGCGAGCGCGCACAACGAGGTCGTAAGTTACCGCAAGGTTATCGTAATGTCTGGCGTTTGGCACCGGTTGTTGAAGTTGAAGAAGAATAACTCTTTTTAGAATTAATTTACTCAATGCTGGATAATTTTTTCTTCTCGGAAGTATCCTGTGCTATTTAACTGCTGTTGAGTTAATTAGCTGCTTTTGGAAGATGAATATTGTTTGGGTTATTACTTAAACTCTGCAATTTTTTAAGTACTCTTTTAGCTCGATGTATATAATCATTTAATTTCTGGTTATTGGGAGCAAGCTGGTGCAACTCGTTCCATAGGTTAAGTGCGGGTTGTATTCGTCCCTGGCTGTATAATTCCTGTCCTTGCTTGATACCTTTCTTTAGTGCTTTATCAATATGAATGTCCAGTTTTTTCTTTAAGCGGATAATCTTTTTATTGGATTTATCCTGCTGGTATAAGGCCAGTATTTCTTTTCGATAGCGAATGAGTTCAGCATTTGTTTTAATATGTGCGAGCTGTTTATTTATCGTTTGAATGGATCTTTTATTTGACTTGATGCGTTTTTTTCTGACCTTACCAAGGCTTTTATGCAAAGCAGTAATTTTTTTATTGGTTTCTTTGGTAGTGGATAAGTTTCCTGCCAGCGTTAAACATTCTTCAGCCAGTTGAATATCTTTATTTTTAATCCCGTCTTCAGCGCAGCTAATCAGTTTTTCGGCTGTGAGTTCTATTTCACGGATATGAGAACGTAACAGTTTCTTTGCTTTAGTGTCGTCAGGGTTAACCTGTGCTATTTCCTTGGTGGTGGCTGTTTTTTTACTGAGCGTTTTCGCTTTGGATACAAGTAGTTTATTTCGCAACTGACTTAAGTACTTATCCCGCTTAATAATAAAGCGGTTGCGTGCTTCTTGCAGCTTCCTGCTTTTAGGTAATTTATCCAGTGCACTGTCATAGGTTTTCATCGCCTCTGCCCAGTGTTTGTTCTTCTCCTGTATACTGGCCTGAAGCAATGACTTTTCTTCAAAACGACTAGCTAATGCCTGAATACGCTTTTTTTCGGTCATTAAAAAAACATAGTTGAAATGATCAGGTTGAATAAACTCCAGGGTATCCAGAGCAAGGCCGTATTTTTCCTGATTGGCAAGTATTTCTATACGTGCGGCAACGTTGTCACTTTTTGAATAAATGTATGCACAGCTGGATAAGCCAAGTTGAACTGCAACCAGAACTATAAGTATTAAGGTTTTCATGCAACGAATTTTTTATCAAGTACAGCTGTTATATGTTGGTCTATTTGCTCGGTATAAGGTGATTTGAGGTCGGTGACAATGTACGTTGTTACTGGCTCGGCAATGCCACGCAGCTCAATTGACTTATGCCGGTGAGCTATGATGCGCCACTGGATATCAGCAGATTTCACCAAAGCATCGGTAATTACAATTTGCCCACTTTCGGCAGCCGTATGCAGGCGAGCGGCAAGGTTAACTGCTTCACCAACAACAGTGTATTGCATGCGGTCGTTAGAGCCCATATTACCAGCAAGCATTTCGCCACTATTAATACCAATTCTAAAATGAACCGCCTGTTTACCCTGTTGTTCTCGCAATGTATTGAGTTGCTGAATTAAACGCTGAATCATAACTGCACAACTGATGGCATTAAACTGGTGGTCGGGATCGGCCTGTGGCACTCCAAATACAACCATTGCACAGTCACCCATGTATTTATCAATGGTGCCATTGTAAAGTTCACAGGCCATCGAGATATAAGTAAAGTATTCGTTTAATAATGTTGCGACTTCTCTTGGTGGTAGTTTTTCAGACATGCTGGTAAAGCCAACAATGTCTGCAAACAACGCGGTAGCATGAACATGCTGGCCGCCTAGTTGAATGCCATCGAGGTTATCCATAATTTGTTTTGCAACATTGGTGGATACAAAACGGGAAAATGCATTTTCGACCTGGGATTTCTCCAGCAGGCCTTTGGCCATACTGTTGAATCCGTCAATAAGTGAACCGATTTCATCATTGCGCCGTTCGTGAATGCGGTAAGAGTAGTCACCGTTGTCGATTGCCTTGCTGGCATCGAGCAGATTATGAATAGGGCGCGACAGACGTTGCCCGAGCGCATACGCAGTAAAAATACCCAGAATAATCATAAAAATAGTGGCGGCAATAATTGCATTAACGGTTTCATTCAGGGATTGGGACAGTGATGCTTTGCTGAAAGTAACGAGAGCATGTCCGGCAATTAAATTCTGGAAACGAATCGGAGTAATAAACGAAATAACGTTAAGTTGTTTTTCACTATTGTGGATAGTCGTTTGCCATTCAAACGAGTAACCTTTACTTTGATTGTTTTTTGACTGGGCATACAGGTTGATAATATCCGTTTCGGGTGCTAGCCCTGACGATGCCAGTTTTTTGCCTTTCTCCGAATACACAACTGCGCCAAGAATACCCTTGTGGGCTCCCAGATTTTTTACCGACACCATAATACTTAATACGTCATCCGATAAGATGAGTTCTTTAGATGAGTTAGCCAGTTGCCCGGCAACGGTTTGGCCAAAATCTGTCATCTGCCCACGTAGCAACTGGGTCTGGTTTGAAACAATAACCAGCCCGAGTAAAATCATCCCCGAGCTAATCAGCATGGTGATAATAATGGCGAGCTTGTAGGCAATAGGAAATTGCTTTAACACCCGTTTTTGGCGGAATTGTTGTAATTTATCCAGTATCATTTGCAGGTTGTTTTCCTCGTCGCGACTCCATTTTCGAGGTTTTACTCTCTTCCTTTTATTTCGGCATGTTCAGGGTAATATTTAGGCTTTATTTGGTCTTTTTCAGTATTAAATTTGCTGTGAATCATAGCATGTTTTTGTGTCTTATTTATGAAATGATTATATACCGTGAATTATGTGATATAGTTCTCAATACTAGGCAAATTAAGGCTAATTGAGGTGAAGTTGGCGCATAAAATGCGTTGATTATTCACTACCAGGTGTTGTTTGGCGACGTGGGTATTTATGATAAATCAGCGGTATCATTTCAGATTATTAGCGATGCTTAAGTCGTATTTTCTGGTTGTATTTATACCATTGGTCGTTTTGTTTCAACTGTATCTTGTTAGTCAGCTTTTTCATTTCAATACGCTATCCAACCTCCTGTTGAATTCTTTCCTTTATTTTTACAGTCAGCCCGGTTTATTCGCTTTGTATTTACTTGTTGGCTTTAGTTTGTGCTGTACGATTTGGTATGCATCGCGTTTGTTTGTTCTGTGTTTGCTGCTTTTAAAGAATCGTAAATATTTCCCTGATTTAGCCTGGTTTGTCACTAGCACACCAAAACAGGCAAAAAGGTTCCCTCTATCGTCTAATCAATACTACTGGATTTACCGTTTAGCCAGTAAAATGGCCAGAAAGTTAAATATTGCCACACCGGATATTGCGGTGGATGGTTCCCTCAATGTGAATGCAAAAGTATTACCTGATTTTATGCAGCCATCGTTGATTGTTCTGACCCAGGGCTTACTCAACAAATTAACGCCGGATGAGGTGGAAGCGGTTGTTGCGCATGAACTGGCACATGTTGCGATGCGTGATACCCTGAGTATGAGTATTCTTGATTTACTGATTTTATTAAGCATCTGGTTTCCTGTTTATTTGTTACATCTGGTGATTGATTACGTTTTTTTATATAAATGGCGAGACAAAAATATTGGTTTTATTTTTAGCTCGGTTTTAGTTTTACTTACTTATGGTTTATTGCCGTTGTTTATTCTAAACACCATCAATCGGCGTTGTGAATTACGTGCCGATAAAATTGCAATGACCTGTGTGAACCCGCAAAGTTTTGTTAGTGCGCTAAAAGCCGTTCATGCTTCACAGAGTCAGCTGCCCGGCACACTGGACTGGTGTTTGCTGTCAATGCCTAAACCGGTAAGGCAGTTTGTTTTACGTATGTTTTTAACTCACCCACCCATCCCCTCACGTATTGAGGCGGTACAGCAGGCTTGATTCTGTAAAGGCCTTTTTAATTACTGGGCGAGCGCCTTGTAATCGTTTAAAATTGACCATTCCATCCATATTTAAATAGCAGGTAGAGATATGCCGTTGATTACACCGTTTGCCGGGTTACGTCCAAAACAGGAATTTGCTGAAGATGTTGTTGCCCCTCCTTATGACGTTCTAAATACAGAAGAAGCGCGCGAACGTGTTGCAGGACGTCCTCGCAGTTTTTTGCATATTTCCAAGCCCGAGATTGATCTGCCTGTAGGAACAGATCCGTTTGATGCAGCCGTTTATGCAAAAGGTGCCGAGAACTTAAACAATCTGGTTTCGGAGGGGATTTTGTTCCGCGACAGTTCACCTTGCTACTATGTTTACAAACTGGTGATGGGTGATCACCAGCAATATGGTCTGGTTGCAGCGGCATCGGTTGCCGATTACGACACCAACCGTATTCGCAAGCATGAATTTACCCGTCCGGAAAAAGAAGACGATCGTGTACGTCAAATTGATACACTTAACGCACAAACAGGGCCGGTATTTTTAACCTATCGACATAACAAAGTGATTGATGACATTGTGAGCGAGGTGTGTAAAACAACACCCGAATATGACTTAACCGCAGATGATGGTGTGCAACATACTATCTGGGTTGTTACTGACAGTAGCCTGCTTGAAACCATTACTGCAACGTTTGACGCCATGGATTGTTTATATATTGCCGACGGGCACCATCGTTCTGCCGCAGCATCACGGGTTGCTGCACAACGCAAAAGCAATAATGGCTCCGATGAAGCAACGCACGACTATTTTTTAAGTGTTATTTTTCCTGACAACCAGATGCAGATCCTGGATTATAATCGTGTTATTAGTGACCTGAATGGTTTGGATGCAGATACCTTTTTAGACAAAGTATCTGAAAATTTTGATGTTAAAGCTTCCGACAGTGCATTTAAACCTGCCGCAGCTAAAACATTTGGAATGTATTTAGCCGGTAAATGGTATCAACTCACACTAAAAGACGCGTTATATCCTGCGGATGATCCGGTTGCCCGCCTGGATGTGAGCTTGTTACAAAACTATTTGATTACACCTGTTTTGGGTATCGATGATCCACGCCGCGATAAGCGAATTGATTTTGTGGGTGGTATTCGGGGATTAAAAGAACTGGAAAAACGGGTTAATTCAGGTGAAATGGCGGTTGCTTTTGCATTATATCCTACCAGTCTGGATGCTTTAATGGCCGTTGCAGATGCTGACGAAGTGATGCCGCCTAAATCAACCTGGTTTGAACCCAAGCTGGCGGATGGTTTGGTCTCATTGGTGCTTGATTAGGTTTTTTGTTAACCACAAAGGACACGAAGGGCACAAAGAAAAACAGAATTTTTTAGTGTTTATAGGAGACTGTAAATAAATAACCGAAAACTGTTAGCAATTAAATTTTAAATAATAAAAAACTATCTTTTCGTGTGCCCTTCGTGGTTAAAGAATTAAAAAGACTCTTCAAAGTCATATTCTAAAACAACATCCGGTTCCTGCAGGAAATACCCCTGAATAAAGTCGACACTGCATTGCCAGAGCAATGCCAGACAGTTGGCATCTTCAACAAAGGCAGCAATGGTTTGAATGTTCTTTTTAGAAACCTCTTCAGATATATGTCGAACGCGTTCCTGCATTTCCACATTTGTCGCAAGTTTACTGATTAAATCCTGATGAATTCTTACATAGTTAACATCAAAGTGCTTAATAGACTGGAACACGTCTTCTTCTATACCAAAATTATCAAGTGCAACACGGCAGTGCAGCGCTCTTAAACCTTCAAATGTTGCTTTTGTTGCTTTTAAATAGTTAAGCGCGGTTTCTTCTTTTACCTGAAAAGTAATATAGTCTGCATTTAATCGCAATGCTTTTAAGCGCTCACTTACCCAGCTTAAGAACTCAGGGTCAACGATAGTGCTGCTGGATATTTTTATAAACAGGCGCATTTGTTCTTTTTTCTTCAACTTGTCTGCAAGCACTAATAATGAATTAGCGATAACCCAGCGGTCAATAAAGCCCATTAGTTCAGCTTGTTCTGCTGCATGGATGAAGACTTCAGGGGAAATTTCCTGCTGTTCTTCATCCAGCATTCTTACGAAAATTTCATAATGCGCACCGGGCTCACCATGTAAACTGACAATGGGCTGAAATAATAAGCGGAACAAATTATTTTTTAGCGCAAATGTAATTTGTTTTTCCCAGTGAGAATGCTTTTCATGTTCTTCAATATCATGAATGGAAGGGTTGTATGTATATTGCTGATTGCCACCATTTTCAAATGCAATAGATGCACCTTTTTCCGCACGGTTAATACAATCGTGAATATTGCTAATAGTTTCATTAATTAAGGTAACGCCGATACTGGCTGTGGTGGAGGCCGTTTTATGATTAATATCCGAAGTGTGGTTGCTGATGATTTGACATATTCCATCTGCAACTTTTTCTGTTTTGCTACTGTCAGCATCTTTTACCAGCAAACAAAAAGCGGAACCTTCCATGCGCGCAAAGATTCCGAGTGGTTCCAGTTTGTCTTTGAGCGCGTTAGCCAGATCAATAAATAATATATCCAGCCCGGCAATACCGAAGCTTTCTTTCAAGTCTTCGTAGTTATCCAGCGTAATATAAAGCAAAGCACCTCGAGCATGGCCTTCAAGTGCGGCCGACAGGAATTTGTCTAGTTGCGCAATAAGGTAGGTTTTGTTGTACAGGCCGGTGATGAGTTCCTGTTTGCTCAGTACTTTTAATTTTTCTTCAAGTTCTTTGTTATCGGCCTGATCACGAATAATAATTTGTGTACAGGATTCACCTTCCATGCTCGCCGGTGAGAATTCCATGGTAATTTCAAATGCGCTGCCATCGGTATGCTGGCCATGCAGGTTTAAGCTGTCATCTTCTGACTGTAGCCTGGAATAGGCCCGTAAAAAGTCTTTTAGTTGTGCATGGTCATCAGTGCTGACCATATCAAGGATAGGCATGCCTTCAACGTCATCAATATCTTCATAGCCAAACATCATTAAGTAGGCATTGTTCACATAGATATGCATACCTTCATGTACATAGGCGATGGCATCACGCGAACTATCAATTAACGAGCGTGAACGCTTTTCTGTTTCACGTAGCATTTTTTCGCAGTGGCGATGTGCACGGCGGTTTTTCAGGTCATTAAGTTCCCGGTTTAAGACATGTTTAAGTTGTTGGCTGTTCTCAAAACTTACTACATCCCGTGCTCCAAATTCCAGGCACTCCTGTACAAGTTCATTGCTGTATTCAGGGGTAATGACAATAAGAGGGAGGTCGCGGCCAGATTTTGTAACAATTTCGGTGGCGGCGGCGGCACTAAAAATAGGCAAACTGTATTTGCAGAGAATAATATCAATTGGATTATCTTCCAGTGCGATAAGCATGTCTTCATCATCTTCCACGCGCACATCACGGACAATAAAGCCGGCATTGCGAAGGGAATTAATAAGGACTTCAGCTTCTTCAGAAATATCGAAAATAGTGAGTAAGCGGAGTAAATTTTCACTGCTCAATGATAATGTCCTTCTTTATTGTATGGCTAATCGCATATTGAATAAAGTATACACTATGATTCTGTAAATTGACGCAAGTCCAGTGTCTGTTTTTTTAGATAATTGACCAAACCTGTGTAAAGTCGGACTCTTCCTGCCAGTCACTTTCATCAACAGGATGATCAGAATCCATCATGTCATATTGGTATTGTGCGAATAAGCCTGTATTTTGCAATTGTTTGCTGAGTTTAATGATCACTTCTTTACCAATAACTTTTAATTTAAGCTGTTGGCCGACTCGAAAGGGAACCGGGTTGGTAACGATGGTGCTGGGCTGGTTGATAGCGTTTAATTCCGGCAACATAAGTGTTCGTTGGTAATCTACATCCGCATCGTCAATGGCGGCCTTAATGCCAACAGCAGCAGCATCGGGAGTGAGCATTTCAACACCCAAAGTCACGCCGCTGTCTTGTGAATATTTCATCCAGCGAATAACGCCAACCCCCCATTTCCATGTATGGCCATCGCCACTGCGGCGAATACTGATGAGCTCGCCTACCTGTACGCTGGTTTGGATGGTTGATTTATTCTGGATGCAATAGCCACTGGCACTTTCATTAACAATGGCCCAGCTTTCGGCATGGTAAAGGGGATCTTCTTTTTTATTGGCAACTTTTGATGCTTTATCAACATCAAGTGCGGTGTGGCCTTTAGCTAGTTCGGTGGGATAAACCAGATCCCATACATCCGGCTTTGGCGCGCTAACGGTATTAACATCTGCTATGTCATAGTTTGCTTTACCGCTAAAGGGGTTGGGTTTATCTTTTGCTCGGCTTCTCCTGTTCGGTGAGCGGCGTTTTGCCGAGTCGCAGATAATCTGGTGCGATGCGCTTAAGCCAATGGCCACCAGTACACGCTCATGTTTTTCTGACCGTGGAAAGTTACGTTTGGCTATTACTGCCCAGGCTGTGAGTAAGCGGCGCAATAAATCATGTGACAGTTCAGGGGAAGACATTTCTATTCCCGTGATGGTTGTTTGTCCGGCATCTTTGGTATTTTGTATTTCATCACGAATGGTATCGGCCAGAATCTCAGTGTCGAGGGTGCGGCAGTCTGCTGGATTACAGTCCTGGTTCACTAAAGCAATATTGCGTGGTGGATTGTCCATTTTTAAATTAACGGCAAAATAACCTTGTACCATTTCACCCTGTTTTATCTGGAACAAATGGCTTTTTACTGTCCAGCGCTCCAGAGTGTTATGGACTTTGTGTACTTCACCCTGGCGCAAGCGGTAAGGCGATGCGAGCGATAGCAATAAAATACGGCTGTATTCTTCCGATATAGTCGATTTTTTTATAAATATACGCTGGTTATCGGTGACTTCAATACGTAACAGTTTATGTTTTTCTGCATAAGCATAGAGAGTGTGTATTTTAATCCAGATTTTTTCTGGGTAGGGTGAATAGACCTGATACGAGGTTAGTAATACACGACTTAAGCAACTCATTGCTCGATGGATAAGGGTGACGAGTAATTTTTTATCAGTAAACAGAATGCTTTTTTCAAGCAAGTCTTCGATACAAATAATATAGCCTAAGGCAAGTTGAGAATAGATTTCACGCGCAGCCGCGGCAACGCGCTGGTTTTTTTTGGGTAAGGGGAAACTGGTGCCAACAAAGTGCTTGCGCATGGCAGAGGTAACAAATTGTGTGGTTGGGCGCAGTTCCTCTAAAAAACGGGTGCGATCTTTGTGTGCGTATTTAAGGCGATTGGTTTCGACCAGAGCCTGGAAAACGAGCTTTGCTGTTTCGCCGACATTTGCTTTTGGAAGTTCCGCCAGCCATTTTTCCACTTTATTGCGGCGAATATTAAAAGCACCTTTGGGTGGTTTTTGTCGGTCTGCAACTTCTAGGCCGAGCGTATTACTCACGAATTAACCCTCTTATTTCCACAACAGCGATTTAAATTTGCAGCTAATACCCAAAAACCCATGTTAACTCTCTGAATTATGACACATTTACTTGACTGACTGTAGCAAATAGGATGCCAGTTAACCCATTCGGGGGATAAATAAGTTTTTGGGTTAACCCACAAGAAGGTATGGTTAACCCAAAATAGGTTGTTTGGCAGGTTCGCCGCTGTTTTCACGGACTAATCGGGGAACTAAATAACCGGGAAGTTGATTGCGTAGCGCTTTTATCAGGTTTTTAGCCTGTGTATCGTTGACAGCAAAGTGTTGTGCGCCCTGTACTTTATCCAACTGGTGCAGGTAATAGGGCAGTACGTTGCATGCGAATAACTGCTCACTTAACTGGTTTAATGTGTCGACATTATCATTAACGCCAGCAAGTAAAACGCTCTGGTTTAATAGCGTAATATCTTTATTATTCAATAACTTAAGTGAGTCGCAAACATGGTTATCCAGCTCGTTAGGGTGGTTTGAGTGAATGACAATGACTATTTTACAACGGTGTTGATGTAAGTGATCACTTAGCGGAAGGTCGATTCTGTCAGGCAGAATAATGGGGTAACGGGTGTGAATGCGGATGCACTTAATATGGGTGATGGACTCAAGTAAATCCATCAGTCTGAAGAGCTTGTTGTTGTTCAGGCTCAACGGGTCGCCGCCACTCAGGATAAGCTCGTGAATGGAGGGATCTTTTTTAATATATTCAATGGCTTGCCGCCAATTATTTGACGATTTGTGCTCTGAATAAGGGAAATGGCGTCGAAAGCAGTAGCGGCAGTGGATTCCACAGCTTGCTGTGGCCATAAGTAATGCTCGCCCACGGTATTTGTGAATAAGGCCGGGAGCAGGCGTTGCGTCCAGATCACCCACGGGATCGGTTGAATAGTCCGGGTGTGGGTATTGTTCGTCAATTAAGGGCAATATCTGACGCAACAGGGGATCATCGACGTTGCCTTTTTCAATGCGCGCCAGATAACTGTGGGTGACTTTTAGCGGGAACAGCCTTGCAGATTCGATTGCAGCTGCAAGCAGGCTGTCGGGCAGCATCAGTTGCTTGAGCAATTCAGTCGGACAAGAAATGGCATTGCCAAGCTGTTTTTGCCATGCAGGAGTCTGACAGAGGGGGGCTATTCGCGGTATCATAGGCTTTTATTATTTGAAATCAAAACTCTTGATTAATACATTTGGCAGGATGGCACATGGCTAACTATAGCACCAATGAATTTCGCAGTGGCTTAAAAATAATGCTGGATGGCGGCCCTTGCAGCATTATTGAAAATGAATTTGTAAAACCGGGTAAAGGTCAGGCGTTTAACCGGGTTAAAATCCGTAACCTTAAAACAGGCCGGGTACTGGAACGTACTTTTAAGTCTGGTGAGTCGGTTGAAGCAGCCGATGTGCTTGAAACCGAAATGGAATATTCCTACACCGATGGCAGTACCTGGACATTTATGGATTCAGAAACCTATGAACAGGTTTCTGCTGACGAAACAGCGGTGGGCGATGCAATGAAATGGCTGGTCGAGCAGGAAACCTATACGATCACCTTATGGAATGATAATCCTATTAGTGTCTCTGCCCCCAACCATGTTGTTTTAACCGTTACAGATACTGACCCCGGTGTTCGCGGTGATACTTCTGGTGGTGGTGGTAAACCGGCTACCTGTAATACAGGTGCAGTGGTACGTGTACCCTTATTTATTGATATTGGTGAAAAAATTAAAGTCGATACGCGCACCAATGAGTATGTTGGGCGGGTAAAAGAATAAACACTTACCATCAATAAAAAGACCATCATTCCCGCGGAGGTGGGAATCCAGAAAAACTAAATATACAGTACTAGATTCCCGCCTCCGCGGGAATGACGGGTTAAAGTAACCACCGTGAGTAATTGGAACCCCAACACTACTATTGAAACATTAAAATGCCGGGCTAAGTTATTAAATATCGCCCGTCAGTTTTTCCAGGATAATCATTTTCTGGAAGTGGATACGCCGTGCTTATCGCAATCCACCACCCCCGATCCAAATATTGAAAGTTTTACAAGCCAATACAATCAACAGCAATACTATCTGCATACTTCACCTGAATTTCCTATGAAGCGGTTGCTCGCTTCTGGCTCAGGTGCAATTTATCAAATATGCAAAGTGTTCCGTCAGGGGGAAGCCGGGTGTAACCATAATCCCGAGTTTACACTTATAGAATGGTATCAACCGGGTATCTATTACCGTGACCTGATGGAACAGCTGGATGACTTTATTCGGCTGCTACTAAAAGGTAACTTGCAGTTAAATGAAACGGTTTTATTAACCTACCAGCAAGCTTTTGAACAGTATGCTGGTTTTAATCCGTTAATGGTGAGCAGTGAACAATTACATGCCGTTATTCTGGAAAATAATATTCAATTGCATGAACAAACATTAACGCATAATGCTTATCTGGATTTAATTATGAGTTATATTGTTCAGCCTGCTTTGCCAAAAAACAAACCAGTTTTTATTTATGATTATCCCGTGACACAAGCCGCGCTGGCTAATGTTCGCAGAGGTGATGTGGATATTGCCGAACGTTTTGAGTTGTTTATTAACGGACTCGAACTGGCAAACGGTTATCAGGAATTACTCGATGCTACAGAGCAACAGCAGCGTTTTGAAAATGAAAACAGGCAAAGGTTAGTGGCAGGGCAACAAACAATCCCCGTCGATGATTATTTAATCAGCGCTTTACAGCAAGGAATGCCGATGGTATCAGGCGTTGCATTAGGGTTTGAACGTGTGTTGATGCTGGCAACAGGAAAAGATTCGATTCGGGATGTTATTGCTTTTACGATGGATAAGGCTTGATGCGTTTTAGTTAGAATAAAGTTACCATCACTGTTATATACCAATTTATATTCAATGCTTAAGATGATTGTATATGCCATGCCATAGATGGCCGAATAAATTTGCGATAAAGTTTTCTAGCATGAAGAATCCAGCAATAGCCATAATACCCGTAAATCCAATAACCAGCTTAAAAGATGAAAAAATATATTTACCTTCAAATTCGAAAGCGGTTACCAGTAAGAACCATATAATAACACCCGTAATAAAGGCAACAACGCCGGATAGAAAGGCAACAGCAATTCTGTCAATAAGGGTAATTTCTTCTTTAGGTTTCTTTGCAGTTTTCATTCTATTGGTTGGGTTACTCTGGAATTAAACAACAGTGGCTTAAAGTCAGCTTTTATTTTATCCAGGATGTTGTTCTTTGAGCACAACTTCTCCAATCTTTTCACCAAACTGTATTTTCTTACCAGCAACCATATGCTGCTCCCATTCGATACTGTTTTCGGGGAATAAAAGTATAACGGTCGAGCCCATGTTAAAACGCCCCATTTCTTCTGCACGTTCCAGGCAAATTGGTTCCTGCGTATCGTAGCTCCATTGGCGCAGGTGTTTGCCTCGGGGTGGGGTGATGGTACCAGCCCAGACGGTTTCCATGCTGGATACAAAAATTGCACCGACCAGAATCATTGCCATTGGCCCTGCCTCGGTTGAGAAGCCGGCGATAACGCGTTCATTGCGTGCAAACAAGCCAGCAACACTGCGTGTGGTGGATGGGCTAACACTGAATAGCCGACCGGGAACATGCACCATTTCCCGTAAGCGCCCGCTGATTGGCATATGGATACGGTGGTAATCGCGTGGTGATAAATAAAGTGTGGCGAAATAACCGTTACGATAAAATTCAGCACGTTCAGGTGAACCGCCTACCAGTGCTTCAAGTGAATAGCTTATTCCTTTGGCCTGAAAAATCTGGTCGTTATTAATTTTACCCACTTCACTGACAGTGCCGTCAACCGGTGAAATAATACTGTGTGTGCCTTCGGCAATGGGGCGTGCTGTTGTTTTTAATGGACGGGTAAAAAAGTCATTAAAGCTTTTAAAGTCCTGTATATTTTCATTTTGTGCCTGACTCATATCAACATCATAAATGTCGATAATTTTTTTAATAATAAAATCCTTAAACCAGGTCGTTTTAATGCGGGTAATTTTATACATAATACCGGAAAGAAAATGGTGCGGCAGAAACAGTTGTATTAAAGCAAATAGGCGGTCTTTTATACTGGTTGATTGTGTGTTTATTGACATTTTTATATTGCTTTTATAATTTGGTTTAGTTTGTTTTTTGCACAGAAGTGTTAATGATTGTACTTTCGCCGGAAGAAAATTTAAATGTTAATGTGACCCTATCTTCATGCTTTAAAGGCTTAAGTGGTTTAATCAGCATAACATGTATCCCGCCGGGTTCTAACATAACGGTTTGTTGTGCTTTGATTGGTAATGCTTTGAGTTGTTTCATGTTCATCATACCGTTGGCCATGCTCATTTCATGAATTTCAACACGTTTAAATTGTGGGCTGCTTATCTCACTTATTACTTTTTCTTTATTGCTATTATTTTTGATATGCATATAGGCAGCCATAACGGATGCGACAGGTGGTGCTTCTGGTACAACGATATTTGAAAAAGTAATTGCAGCCAGACCATGTGCAGTGGCAAGATTGATGGAACCGATAAAAAGCAACACGGTGCCTAATGTCTTCCTGATGTGAAATATTTTATTCATGAGTTATCCTCAACCCATTTCTTAATTGCGATAAAGTCCTGGGTGATAGATTTCGGATTAAGTGGTGGTGAAAAAACAGCACGCATATTAGCTTGTGGGTCGATCAGTATAATTTGTCCACTGTGGCTTACGTTATAGTCGCCATTTTTATTGGGTTCGTCAAAGCCGTACAGGATCCCGATTTGGTTTGTTATGTTATCAATCTGGTCTGCCTTGCCGGTTACCCCGATAAAAGCCGGGTTGTAATATTGTGCATATGATTTTAGCAGTGTGGGTGTATCGCGGTCGGGGTCAACCGATATAAAAATCATTTGCATGTTGGATGCGATTGCAGTTTTTAAATCGGTTGCCTGCCATACCTTGCGCATCACCTGCATTGCAAGTGGGCAAACATCGGGGCAATGGGTGTAGCCAAAAAACAAAAAGCTCCAGTTACCTTTCAGGCTGTTTAAGTTAAAAGGCTTGTTGTCATGATTAATGAGTTCGAAGTTGTGTAAAGGTTTGGCTTTATCCAGCAAGGTGGCAGATAAATTTTCAGGTATTTTTACCGGTGCCTTGATAAGTTTCTGGCTAACGAGAACACCAATCACAACACTAATAATAGCAACGGCGATAAGAATGAGATTATTGTTTTTGTTTGTTTGCGACATGCTTATATCGTTACTCTGTTAATAATTTGGAGTACCTATTCTATAGGGTATGAGCGCTGTAGTGTACTTTAAGATAGGCCGCTAAAACGTTTACTCCAAAAAATATTCAAAGCCGTTTGCAATCTCGTTCATATCGGGCTATTGTTAGAAAAAACCTAAAGGATTACATCAATGTCTAACGTTAACATACTGATTCCAAATAATAATTTAGACCTCGATTCTATGCTCAATGCTAATGTGAGTAGTGTTTCTCTGCTGAAAGCTGGCCATCATGTCTGGCAGCAATCATTTGAGGCTCTGGATTTTGTTCCACAGGCACTGGTTGAAGTGCCGCTAATGGGCTGGGTTGCCGCCGGTGAGCCAATCGATGCCTGTGAAAATGATGAGGTGGTTTCAGTACCGGCCAATATGGTAAAACGTAACTGCTATGCATTACGGGTGCGCGGTAATTCGATGATTGATGACAATATTCAGGACGGTGATCTGGTCGTTATTGAAAAACGTGAATCGGCACAGAACGGTGAAACCGTTGTTGCGATGATTAATTACGAACAGGTTACCTTGAAAAAACTTTACATTGAAGCCGATGGCATTCGCTTACAACCGGCTAACCCGGATATGGCACCTATTTACTTGCGTAATGAACATGTGCAAATTCTGGGGATTGTGACCGGTGTGATCCGTTCGACGGATCAAGGTTAGTGGTGTGTCACTATAGTTATTTTAAGATATTAACCACGAAGGACACAAAGGACACGAAGAAAATTAAATAAATTATCAGTAAATAATTTGAAGTATAGCTGCATAAAATAGATTGCAATGTCTTCATCTTTAGTCTTTCTTAGTGCCCTTCGTGGTAAAAAAATATTTTGTTTAAGCTGTTTCTATCGGCATAGCTGGATCATTGCCCCAATCAGACCATGAACCCGGGTAGCCTTTAACCTTTTCATACCCCAGACTTTTTAACACAATATAACTGTGCGAAGAGCGGTGATGCGTTTGGCAGTGGGTAATAATGGTTTTATCTTTTGTGACGCTTTTACTTTGCAGGATTTGTTCTATTTCATTAACGGGTTTTAGACATAAGTGGTTTTCTGTATCAATTAAATCCATCCAGTTCATGTTCACTGCGCCGGGAATGTGTCCACCGCGTGCCGCGAATACTTTTGTGCCACTGTATTCCATTGGGCTGCGGCAATCCAGAATTGTTGTGCTGTCATCGTTGAGTGAATCAAGAATAAATTGTTTGTCGGCAATGGGCGATGAGTCTAAAGTGCCTGAATAGTTTGCCGGTGTTGGCCAGATAATGTCATTATTTAATGGTAAGTTTTTGCTGGCCCAATTTTGTAAGCCACCGTTTAAAAGCGAATAGTGTGGGTGCCCAAGCGTGTCCAGTGTCCAGAGTAAACGACAGGCACGGCCACCGCCTTCATCATCATAAGCCACAATATGTGTATCGGTTGTGATGCCAAAAGCCGATAACACACGATTAAGTTGTTCAATATCGGGTACCAGCCCCATTATCGGATTTTGCGCCTTTGTTATCCAGCTGTAATCTAAAAAGTAAGCACCGGGAATGTGTTGTTGTAAATAGCTTGTTGGTTGTGACAAATCAAGTACCACAATATTATCTGTACCAGGTTGTGCTTGCAGTTGTTCTGCTTCAAGAATAAGTGGGAAGTTAGCCATTAGGAATCCTTAAGTAATCAATGTAAGGTGAATAATAGCAAACATAGTGAGCAGCGAAATATTCAAGGGTGAATATCGGGATGTGTTTCTTAGTAGGCATAATGTTTGTAGGGTATTTTAACAGGCCAGTGTATCGGCTATACCCGTGTGTTTTGCTGAGGGATTAATATATGCAGCAAATTAAGGTATACTGCGGTTCGTTTTTTTCAGATTCTTAACATACTACGGAATAATTCAGGTTTATTATGACAATTTCATCCTTTAATCCAACGCCACGCACATTAATGGGCCCCGGCCCTTCCGATGTTTCACCCCGAGTTCTGGAAGCGTTATCTCGTCCAACCATCGGCCATCTCGATCCTGAATTTGTGTCTATGATGGATGAGATGAAACAATTATTGCAGTATGCGTTTAAAACAAAAAATGAACTGACCTTTCCGGTTTCAGCACCGGGTTCGGCGGGCATGGAAACCTGTTTTGCAAATTTGATTGAACCGGGTGACAAAGTCATTGTTTGCCAAAACGGTGTATTTGGCGGGCGGATGAAAGAAAATGTCATTCGTTGTGGTGGCACCACAGTGATGGTCGAAGATGAATGGGGTAAAGCGGTTGATGTTGCAAAAGTAGAGCAAGCTTTAAAAGATAACCCCGATGCAAAAATTCTGGCTTTTGTGCATGCAGAAACCTCAACCGGTGTGCAATCAGATGCAAAGGCACTGACTGCACTGGCACATCAACACGATTGTTTAGTAATAGTGGATGCCGTAACTTCGTTAGGTGGAACCGAACTAAGAGTTGACGACTGGGGTATTGATGCCATTTATTCCGGCACCCAAAAATGTTTGTCTGCGCCTCCCGGTTTATCCCCCGTGAGTTTTAACGAGCGTGCAGCAGAAGTGATTAAAAACCGTAAAACACCGGTACAAAGCTGGTTTCTGGATTTAAGCCTTGTAATGGGTTACTGGGGTAGTGGTGCAAAACGTGCGTACCACCACACTGCGCCAGTGAATAACCTTTATGGTTTGCATGAAGCACTGGTTATCTTGCGCGAAGAAGGCATTGAAAACTCATGGGCGCGTCATGCCAAAATGCACCTCGCACTACGTGCCGGTATTGAAGCGATGGGTTTAAAATTTATTGTTAATGAAGCCGACCGTTTACCTCAACTGAATGCCGTGACCATTCCTGAAGGGGTGGATGATGCAGCGGTACGTGCAAAACTGTTAAATGACTACAATCTTGAAATTGGCGCCGGTTTAGGCGCATTAGCAGGTAAAGTCTGGCGCATTGGCTTAATGGGCTATGCCTGTAATGCCAAAAATATTGAATACTGTTTAAATGCACTGGATGAAGTATTAACTGGTATGGGTGCAAAAATTAATAGTGGTGTTGCGGTTGATGCGGCTAAAGAAAAATTAGCGTAAGTTTGTCATTGCCGCGCTATCGCCCGCAATGACGCTGTTATATAAACTTGAAAAAACCAGCTAAAAATAAAAGCACCAGAGCACCAGCAATAGTAAATGCAATTTTGGCGTTGGGGTTTCTATTTTTTCGTAAAGCAAAGCCAACCCATGTGCTGAGTGCGACCAGAATAAGCAATAAAACAAGAGAGCGCATATTTATATTTGAACCTGGATTTTTAATTAAAGTAATTACTCCATAAGTTTTACCAATACTACAAACACAAGGCAAGCGATTATTACGCAGCCGGAATACCAGCTAATTTGTGCATAAGCTTTGGCACGGCGGAGACACTCTTTTTGTGCCTCAGCTCGGGAGGTAAATCGGACAGAAGCAGAAGTACGGTTTGTTTTACAAACTAAATCCCTTAGCTCTGTTTTAGTCAGTTGTCCCGGTTGTGTTGTATGCGCAGTTTGGTGACTGTTATCCATTTTGGGAATCCTTATCCGTAAAAGTACTAGCAGGGCGAGTATAGGTGATAGGTTGACGGGATTCTGAGAACAGGGCAACAGTTAACTGTCTGATTTTAAATGTAAATTGTAACGTCATCACAGTTTAAAAAAATGTTTTATACATCCCTTGAAAGATTGGGGTTGTTACCCCATTTAGCTAGTTATCACAACAAACATATAACTCTAACGTTGTCACAGATTAAGAAACATTTTCAGGAGCAATAAATGACCGTGGATACTCAAAAAGAAACACTCAGTTTTCAAACTGAAGTAAAGCAGCTGCTTAATTTAATGATTCATTCCTTGTATTCCAATAAGGAAATTTTTATTCGCGAACTTATTTCCAATGCCTCGGATGCCTGCGATAAATTACGTTTTGAGGCACTTAAAAATGATGCCTTATTTGAAAATGACCATGATCTGAAATTAATTATAGATATAGACAAGCAAGCGCGAACAATTTCAGTACTGGATAATGGTATTGGTATGAATCGTCAGGAAGTGATTGACAATATCGGCACGATTGCAAACTC
>CAZEZI010000011.1:0-29127 GCA_964516315.1 uncultured Thioalkalispiraceae bacterium | reverse complement strand
TCCTGTCTCCTGTCTCCTGTCTCCTGTCTCCTGTCTCCTGTCTCCTGTCTCCTGTTTTCCGTCTTCCGCCTTCTATCTCCTATCTTTTTTCTTTTCCCTCTTCTCTTTTTCTCTTTTCAAACTCCCTGTTTTCAGGGATATTATTTTCACGGTTTAAGGCGTTTGATAATCTTCATTTATCCCTCACTTTTGTACTGTCAATAATTAATAACTAATAAGGATATTGGCAATAAACAGTATAATAATTATTAACTCCGCTTGTCGGCAAGACAAGTTTAAAAATTTATAGTATGATCTACGGAATTTCACTCATCTTATTAAGTATTATCGCAGTACCATCTTTAATACTTTCAAAAAAACCAAATGCTAAAGAACTATTAGAAAAAGTCGCACCCTATCAAGGTTGGATAGGAATTGTATTCTGTTTCTGGGGAGTCTGGGGTATCATCACAGCATTTTTAAATATGGGTTGGTTAACAGCAGCCCCAATATGGTGGAGTACTTTGCTAGCAGGTAGTATTGTAGAAGCCGGCTTAGGTTTTATGCTAGGTTACGGACTTATAAATAAAATGTTGTTGTCAGGTAATGAAGCAGCTAAGGAAAAAGCTGAGAAAATAAGAGCAAAAATAGCACCAAAACAAGGTAAATTAGGTGTGTTAGGGCTTATAGTAGGCGTATGGATGATTATTGCATCTTTTATGTTTACAGTCGCCTAAATAACAATTAATACCAATTTAAACATATAATGTCGCATAAAATAGTTTCTTTTTCACAATCTTATCGTTAAAATATTGTACCGTAACTATGGCTATGCTAAAATATTTTGTCTCAATCTTGTAAAAAATAATATCTATTTTATTTTACGACATCAAATATTTAAATTGGTATAAGAGATTACTAAAAGTATATATATTATTCTTTTAGAGTTAGGTTTGGTTGATTAGAGTCTTTTATATATGCCTAAGTAATCTCTTTTAAACAATAATTAATTTAAACTATCATGAAGAAACGAATAACAATAATTGGAATCTGTGTATGTATTATTACACTAAATGCTTGTAAAAAAACCGAGAATCAAGGAGATGACTTATCATCAATTGAAAGCATTTCAATAGTGCAAAAAGATTGGAAAACACTTAGTGAGTCAGAATATTCAATTCAATATCCAAAAAATTGGATTTTAGATCAATCGGGTAACGGTGGTACTGTATTTATGTTGACTTCTCCATCAGATTCTGATACCGATGAGGTTATGCAAAATGTGAATGTAGTTATAGAAAATTTACCTAATAATCTAGATTTAGAAGCATATGCTAAAGCTGCTATACGTCAAGTAAAAACAATATATCCAACTATTTTAAAAAAGAAAAGAATAAAATCTGACAATGATGATTTTTATAAAGTACTATTTTCTGGTAAACAGAATGGAATGGACTTAAAACTAGAACAACATTATCGAATCAAAAATAAAAAAGCCTATATCATAACATTTACAAGTAGTGTTGCGGATTTTGATAAAGACAAAGTTATTGGTGAAAAAATAGTAAGCTCATTTAAACTAAAATAGAATATTATGAAACGAGCATGTTAAATTTTTCACACCCATGGGAATGATCAATAGCGAACAGCATGTGACCGTTAAAAAACAATAAATATAAACACATGAAAAAACTAATTTTATTCATTGCTTTTATAGCAATAACAACAATGACTTTTGCTCAAGGCAACAAATCATACATAGAAGTAACAGGTGTCGTTGAGTTCGAAAAATCGGTAGAAAAATATATTGCAAAAGTCATAGTGTCAAAAGATCTTATATATGATAGCCATGCAGATTCATCAACTGATACTTTAGCTACAACAATAGATGTGCTAACAGAGAAATATTTAAAAAAACTTACGGCAGCTAATTTTGACACTAAAAAATTGAAAGAAGATAGGTTTGGATACCTCACTGCTGGCTTTAGAAAAGAAGGTAAATTATTTGTTTTCGAAACCACATCTAAAGAAGAATATATGAAATTACTATCTGTAAATTTTGATGGAACGCAGGTCTACAATAGATATGCAGTTTATAAGTTGACTCAAGATATAGCAACAGCTTTAGCCAAAAAAGCAATAGAAAAAGCTAAACATAAAGCTCAACTTGTAGCTAAAAGCACCAATAGAAAAATTGGAGACATCATAACTATAAGTGACAATAATCGAAATGAAAGTAAAGAAGTTTTGTATTATGATAATGTAGATGATACAGGTTTATATCAAGTGATTGTTAGGTTTGAGTTGTTATAATATCTTATAAAAAATATTGCTCTGAAAAATTAGTTAATATACCTTCAAATAACTTCTAAACATTAGAATTGTTTGAAGGTTTAACTATTGTTGAGGTGGATTACTCTTTTCACTCGATCCTCCATTGGGAATGCTGCAAATCAAAATACTTAACAATTAGATAGCAATTATGAATTTTTGACATATGCTCGCCTAATTAGACACTAAAGTTAAAAGAACTATTTAAAAACAAAAATTATTTGTCTCTACTGTAGTAAAGCTGCAATTTATATTAATTAGTATGGAATTTAATTTTTATTTCTCTTTAAAAAACCACCTGCTTAGCTGGTGGTAATGTTATGTTGCTTTGCCTATTCAGACCTGTCAGGTTTTTAAAACCTGACAGGTCTTTTAGTGCCTATGTTTTTTTAATTCTGTTGCTCATTGCTCCTTTTAGGGGCTTTTCAAAGCCACCTTCTAAGAAGGGGTGATTTTTACTGTTAGATAGTTAGATCAACTTATCAATCTATGATGTCTTGAAGACAAATCTTTAGTCATTTGAGTTCGTAAAATACTAAAGGCATTTTTTACTAAATTATAATCTTCTTCACTAATAGGGTCTTTGGAATCTTTATCGGCCTTTTCAATCAATACTGTTTGAAGTTTTCCATAAAGTTCTCTGCTTTTGGAAGATAATAAAATTCCCCCATCATTAAAGTACCAGTTTTTTAAACCAACACTTATATTAAATAACTTATTATAGGTTACAGATGTATCTCTTGGCCAATTTGGCAAGTTTCCAGAAATGGCCCATAGTTTTTTATATTGGTCAAAACGTTTTTGCCAAACTTCGTGAATAATCTGTTTTCTATAATCGAAATAAGTGGTTACAAACCCACCTATTACCCCACCAATGATAAGTGGGACAAGTGCTTTTAATATTTCTTCCATAATTCATGTTTTTTATTAGTTTAATTGAACGAACATGCGTTCTTCTTTTTGAAATTCTATTTTAACTGCCTTTAACAAATTATTTGTCGATAATTCCTTTGTTTCTTCTTCAACTGCCTGCAAACATGAATAGGTCATTGCATTTACAATTTGTGCACCTGTCAGTTCGTAACTATCGGCAATTTTTGGCAATATATTATCTTGGAGTACCATGGTTTTGGGAGTAGCCATTTCCCATAATTTTAGTCGCTCTTCGGCTGTTGGTTTGATAAAATTGATAATATTATTAAAACGTCGTATAAAGGCATTATCAATATTGTTTTTATAATTACTCGCTAAGATAACAACGCCATTGAAGGTTTCTATTCGTTGCAATAAATAACTTACACCCTGATTAGCATAACGATCCTGTGCATTACGTGTGCTTGAACGTTTCCCGAACAGCGAGTCTCCTTCATCAAAGAATAAGATCCAATTTTTGTTTTCGGCTCGGGTAAAGATTTTCTCAAGGTTCTTTTCTGTCTCTCCTATATATTTTGAGACTATTTGCGAAAGGTCAATGCGGTAAACCGGTTGTCCGAATTCTTTACCCAATAGCGATATGGTCAAAGTTTTACCTGTACCTGAAGGGCCACAAAATAATGCTCGATAGCCTGGGTTTATACGTTTTTCCATTCCCAATTCATAGCGTAAGGTTTGATGATGTTTCATCCAAAGTTTAAGTTGATCTAGCTGATCGATCGTATTTTGACCGAGTATCAGGTCATCCCATTCCATTAGAGTGCTTACTTCTTTAGCTGGAAAGCTTGGCCCAAATTGTGGTCTTGAAACCTCTCCATGGATTAAAAGACTTAAGCTTTCTTGAGGTAATATGATCTTACCACTCATAAAGGGCATACCTTCTTTTACCGATTCTATATATAAAATTTGGTCTTTATAAAACCAATGGTTTGCTTCAAAATAACGCTGCACTAGTATGCGTTTTGTAACATCGTTCTTGGCCAGTATATATTGGATGGTCTCACCGGTTGGTTGCATACTGCGATAAGGCTCTGTTTTTGCACCTCCCCACTCTGGAAACTCCCCACCATCTGGATAAACTTCTTTAATAATTGAATCATAGAAGCCGGGTAGCACATGCGGTGCCAATACCATAAGCAAGATTAGTGCTTCTTCACGGTTGGTTTCACGTTTCAAAACTTCAGAAAAAGTATTCTGAAAGTTAAACTCTTGTCCATTCTTTTCTTTATTAAAAGAATATAGAATAAAATGTTTTAGATTGTTGAATGGCATAATTTTAATTTTTTAATTAAAAATGATCTCTAACCATACGGCTAACACCGCCACGGAACCTAACAAAAGGACTACAGCAGTAAATCCATATTTGGCCTCATGCGGTCTGATTTCACTGATCTTATGATATTTTAAATTTTCATTAAAAAGGGTTTCCAACTGATTTCGGATAATGCCTTCAAACTTCAAATTTTCCTTTAACCATTGAAATGCATAAAAAGTTAAAATTAGAATCACTATAGAAATTAATATTCGATCTGAAAATTCCAGCGCTTTTTCTTGAATTCTGGTTAGGACTAGAATACCACCTATAATTCCAACAAAAATGCTGCTTGTCCAGCTAAAAATCTTCCAAAGTTTATCAAGTCGATGATCCAACTGCTTTTCTAGGTGTTGGATAATTGTGTGGATGTTGTTTTCTGTCATTATATTATTTATTTTCTTGATTAGCACATAAGATTTTGAGCATGCGTAGTTTTAGATTGTTGAATTGCATTATTGTTATTATCGCTTTGATATTATTTGCTACTTTACTATCTATGGCATCTTCATATTCTATTTAATGCAGTCTTGGAATGGAAATTACAATATGCATATTTTATCCTTTACTTTCCTACTCTACCTTACATTTCATCCTTTACAGGCTTGAGAGATTCAAACTCACTAGTGCAGAATGAGGGTCCTCTTTGGAGCAATGATTTTGAGTGTGAGCCAATAAATGGGGGTACGGCCGTTGCTTATTGTTTCACGTACCACTTGTACATCGAGAAATTCTGTTGCCCGGTAACCCACACCAAATTCCTTCGATGTCACACCCGAAATATCCCTTCCCTGATTCAGCCCAGCCCCAACCGAACCCAGACCGAAAACTCCGCCATCCTTGCCAGGATCCATACGGAAACCAATTTTTGTCTGGAAAGTGAAATTTGTACTTGGTTCATCCCCAATGGACAAGCTCGAGTTGAAACCAAAGGTAAAATAAGTGTTTACTGGCACTAAAGGTAGAACGCCTAGCCTCTTATCATATCCCACACCTAGACCTAGACTTACACCAAGGTTAGCATCACCGCCGAGGCTTAAACCGATATTGGGTAGATAACCATGTTTTTGTGCATGCCGATGCAATATAGGCAGACTGTGTGCACCTAACCTTCCGCCTAGATATCCAAATATTGCGGAAAAGAGCACACTTTCCAAACGGGAATTAAAGCCAAGTTTCGGTGAGACGATTCCCAATGCCACACCTGACAGACTGCCGAAATACTTTCCAGTTAAGTGAGGATCTTCAGTAAGAATATCGGCGCCAAAATGACCTAATGCGCGTCGACCTCTTCGATTAAAAGGATGTGGTGGATCCCAAAGACTCATTGGAATATCACAGGTGCCATCTTTATTCTGCCCAGAAACTGCTGAAACATAATCTGGGCTTTTACTTTTCTGACCAGTTTTCTTGTCAAAACAAACTTGATCTCCAGGTGGATAAGGGTCACCTCCTAATGGTACAGGTTCTGGAATTTCTCGGTAACAATGATCGTTCGGATGAAGCTGTCCTGATTTTTTGGAATCACGACACCATTCTCCTTTCTGGACTAATTTTTTGGCTTCACTCTCATTAGAAGGTACTCGCTGTACAAAAGTATCGGAGTCTTTGACTCGTCCTTGTTGCACTGTATGCGTCAACTCATGCGCCAATAAATGCTTTCCAGAATTTGAATTAGGCTGGTATTTCCCTTCATTAAAATATATATCATTACCCACTGTAAAAGCTTGTGCATTTAGTTCATTATTTAAACTAATCGCATTTGAGTCTGTGTGAACCCGAACATTGGAAAAATCAGCGCCAAAGCCATGTTCCATAAAACTTCTGGTTTTATTTTCAATTAAGCTTCCGCGCCCTCTTGAATCCGATATTTTTGAACTAATTGCATCTGATGCTCGAGTTCCTCCACCTGACCCCGCAATAGATCGATGAATTAATGGGGTAATTGTTTCAGCCAACGGTTTCTTTTGAATATATTCCTCTTCTTCGCAAGAAGCGCATTTTTTTTGAATTAATGGAACAGAATTAGATGTTGTAACAGCTTCCTTACTTTGGGTATTTACAACTTGATCGGCCATACGATCTGCCTCAACTTCATATTGGTCATTTGATGAACCAATAAAAAGCTTTGGCTGCAACTTAACATTTTGAAATTGAACTTTCTTTTGTAATGATTGCGAATTAATATTCCTACTTCTCTCTGTCGTATTAAATTCTAAGCTCATATCAAATTATTGTTTATTCTGTTCTATTTTTTATTGAAATACCAATCCAATTTTTAGTGACAATGAATGTAAAAGTGGATCATTTTGAGTTAGGTTTTTAATAACATTATATTCAAAGCCAACCATCAAACTATTTTGAACATTATAATTTACACCAATAGCTGATGAAATCCCTAATCCTAAAGTCTGATCAACATTCTGTGGTGATATTCTGCCTCCAGTCAAATTAGTATTTAAATAAAAGTCAGGTATATAAACAATTCCTTGAGGTTTATATTCTAATTGCAGACCTGAACTTAAATAAGACGGTGCTCCATCTGAAAAGGCAATGGAACCCAAATTTAACCATTGAAGTCTTAATTTATTTCCTAACAATGTATAAAACTGATGGACATAAGATGCTTGAAGTGAAAGCCCTTCAGATTGATTGTCAAATAATTGATTCTTCAAATCATATGAAAACCCAAGTGTTTTTCTTGAACCATCCATCCATGATGATAACGCATTAGGTGTTTCCCAAATAAATCCAAAACCACCTATTGGAGCCTGACCCGCCGCATTCATAATATTCTGTACAAACGAAGTACATTGATTATCATATAAATTATATTTTGGGTTTTCATTACAAATTTTAACTGCTTCCTTTTTCGCACTATCAAATTCAGCTTTAGTCAGTTCAAACTCCTGTTTTGCAGTTGCTTTATGGGATATATCAGGATGATGAACACAACCTTCTACATCTTTAAAAAGAGAGGATCCGCTAAATCCGGATTCTGGCCAAAAACCATAAGTCCAATAGTTACCAGCATCATCGATGAGTTTTATCCAAGAATGTCCGACAGGCCATGTCTTTCCATCGCTATCTTTTTTAAAAGGTATCGCAATAAAATCTGATTCCTTGTCTGCATAAACAATCAATCTAAACTTGCCTGTTTTCCCAATAGTACCATCCTTTACAACACAATCCTTTGAACAGTCTTCTTTGCTAAGACGTTGTACACTTTTATTTGAGACAGATTCTTGCTGTATAGTATGCGTCAACTCATGGGCTAACAAATGTTTACCAGAATGAGAATTTGGTTGGTATTTACCTTCATTAAAATAGATATCATTACCAACCGTAAATGCATGCGCTTGAAGTTCATTGCTTAACTGTTTTGCATTGCTATCTGTATGTATACGAACGTTCGAAAAATCGCTTCCAAAGCCGCTTTCCATAAAACCGCGTGTGTTTTTAGCAATAGGTTGCCCTCCTCCTTCTGATTGGTTGATCTTTGTATTCACGGCATCGGATGCAACTGTGCCTTCATCTGTACTCTCAGTCTTGCGTTGAACCAATGGTGCAACTCGTTCTGATAAGGATTTTTTTTGAAGCGGCCCTTCTTCTTCACAATCGACACATTTACGTTGTATGATATTAGTTGTTGATATTGGCTCACTAGTTTTAATGGGCTTCATCTGAAGCACTTGGTTGGCCATCTGATCGGCTTCCATTTCAAGTTTGTCATTATCTTGTACTATCAAGGGATTAAAAAAAGGTGATGGTTTTTTATGAAGACCTGCTCCAGTATTTGCACCTACATTTTGCTTGGCTTTTTTTCTCATTTGATCGCTATTTATCTAATTTTCATTACGGCTGATCTTTTGTCCTAAACTTCTGATATTCTAATTTTCACTTGGTTCATTATCTTCTCCACTAGACACAAAGAATGAGAGAAGTGTGGCTGCTGCGAGCGAAACAACCTGAGTAGTAGCTGTGGTGTTTGCTACGATAACAGTTGATGTGGTACTACCTTGAATAACGGTTAATGTTACCCCAGTGGCAGTAACTCCGGTTGTTGCTATTGTAGCGGTTCCTAAGGCTGCTGCTCCAGTCGCAGTTGTACCTAATGCAGTCCCTGTTGCGGTTGTTCCTATAGCGCCGCCGGTAGCCACTGCTCCACCTCCAATTCCCAATGCAGCTAATATTTCTGGCAACACCATGATGATAATCACAATAACAACTATAATAGCAATTATGATTAAAATCATCATTATAATGGCGGCAATAGCTATAGCTGTTGCTGCGGCAATTGTAGCCTCTTGGATAACTTCGGTTAGAATTGATTGGAAAAGTTGTCTTATCCCTAATTGGATCATGGCCAAGGCCATGGCAGCAGTTACAGCAGCATTTTCGCTACAGAGTTGTTGCATTATTTCTTGAACATAACCTCGTAATGCTTCTTTCATCCTAACTCTTATCATCTCTATCACAGCAGATTTTGCTTGCTGAATGATAGGCCTTAATAGCTGAATCGTCTGGTTACCTAATTCATTCTGCAGGTATGCTCCTAATGCGCTCACCGCATGCTGATCATCTAATGATTCAATGACATCCCAAGTAAGCTGTCCGGCATTACTTATCACCAAATCTCTTATTGCTGGTCTTGCATGTTCATAAGCCAATTTTATCATGTCCTCTAGGGACAAATTATTGATTGTTTGGGTTACAATGCTGTTAATGTGCCTGTCGAGAAAATTATCTACCATTTCCTCAGCCCTGTCCATAAGACCATCGATAAACTCATCGGAATCAACATCACAAATATGCTTATCATCCGACGCCTCACCAATGTTTTTGTATACAATAACCCCATTACCACATTCGCCTAAATAGACCTCAGTGCTATCTACCATTACAGAGTCAGGAACAGTATATCCAACTGAAGATGGATCCATTAAATGGAAATCTCCTAAACCACCCCCGTTTAACCCCATAGCTCTTAGCTTACCTTGCATATATGGGCTATTCTTGTAGGTTTCCATTTCATTATCATCCATATTAGCTTGATCAACATATCTAGCGACTTGATTTTCCGCTTGGTCCCGACAATCATGGAGGCCAATTTTTATCTCTGCCAGATGCACATCACGATTGTCATCCACATAAGCTAGATCCGGTATGCCCACATTTGCTCTGGTATTCGGCTGATCGATAAATGTCATGGGAGGTATATAGTCCGAAGGAGTATCGCCACATGGTAAACGAATAGGTGTAGAAGTTGCTCCAGGGATTCTGAAGCCCTTAGCCCTGTCATCAAATTTAGATTTGAAATCGTTAGTTATGACGTTATGTGCCCTAATACCACCAACTCGTTCTCCTTCTCCTTCTTCTGTATTCAAAATCTGTTGGCATGAAAATCGTTGTACTTTTTGATTTTCCTCCCCCTGCTGCACCGTATGCGTCAACTCATGTGCCAACAAATGTTTACCCGAATTCGAATTTGGGTGGTATTTACCTTCATTAAAATAGATATCATTACCGACAGTAAAGGCTTGCGCGTTGAGTTCTCTACTTAAGTTAATGGCATTGGAGTCTGTATGAATGCGAACCTTAGAAAAATCGCTTCCAAACCCGGTTTTCATAAAATTGCTTGTAGTATCGTCTAAAGAATGTCCTCCCCCTTTTGATTGATTGATCTTGGTACTAACCGCATCAGATGCTACAGTGCCCCCACCTGTGTTTGAGGTCTTGCGTTGAACTAAGGGAGTTATCTGTTCAGATAAGGATTGTTTTTGAATGCGATCTTCTTCATCACAATTTGAACATTTACGTTGAATGATAGAAGATATAGGAGGTCTGGGCTTATCAGCATCAACGGGTTTCATTTGAAGCACTTGGTCAGCCATTCTATCGGCCTCAACTTCATACTTATCGTCAGCAGCGCCTATTTCAAGTTTTTTTTGAACAAGTACAGGAGGAATAAACGTCTTTACACCTTTTGTAGACGTTTTAGGCTCTGTGTTATGTTGTTGCTGCGCTATCATGTTGATATTTTAATTCCAGTTACACATAAGATAATCTTCCATCCATGGCGTTTTTATCATTCCTAATCCCCATGGTAACTGATCTAATAATAAGTCTATACTTTTCTGTTCAACAGTTATTTCGAAACGCTCATTTTTATTAAGCACCATTTTAGCCTCACGTCGTAAAAATGTTTCTTGTAAGGTGTCTATTGAAGTGTTTTTTAAGATCTTCCAATGTTTTATTACAGCGTTTAACAGTTCTTGACATACTTTTTTTTCTTTTTTGGTAATTTCCCATTTAGTATTGATAATATCCGTAATAGGAACACCACAAAGAAGTTTGTTTAAGAGTAGATCATTTTCAAAAATTACTTCTTTAAAATTTGTTAAATATTGTAATAATAAGACAGCTCTATGTTGTGTTTTTACATCTTTCCAATCTCCATCCACAAGATATTTCAAACTAGAAAATAGCTTAGGTATAAATGGATGTAAAAGCATTAATCCTGCATTATTAATATAAAAGGACTCTTGGGTTTCTGATAATATTATAGGCTCCTTTTCAATTTCAATCTGGTTCGATTCCTTGGGACTCGATAAGATCTCCTCTTGCTTTGAATGTAACAATAAGATCTTATCAAACTGTTTTTCATCAATTGTATAATAGTTATCGGCAATTTTTTTAAGCTCATTAATGATGGGATCATCTAGAATATTAGAATTCTTGTTAAAAATAGCTATCCAGAATACAAATTCTAAAAAATCAGCGCTGGATGCATCCTTTTCTTCAAGGTCTTTGGTAAAGTCCAGATTATGAGAAATGTTTTTTAATTTTAAATATTGCTTTTTAATATTTAATGGAACATTAAAGGTCCATCTTAATATAAAGTGGTATTGATTTTTTAAGGTAATTTCTAATTCCTTTATAGATAGAAGATCTATTTCAAATTGATCATATAGCTGTTCTAGACTGGTGACTATGGCGTTGTCTTTTAAAACACCTGTTTTTAAATAGGTAACTAATAAGTGATGTACATGTTCTTCTTTACTTTTTTCTTGCACTTTGGTATTAGAAATATTCAAATAATCATTTAGGCCATGTGCCGGTTTATTGGCATCTAAAAACTGTTTGATCTTGTAAAGACTTTTTTCGACTATTTCAGTCTTCCAATTCTTAACATCAATACCATCATCTATGATTACAGGTAAATAATCAATTTTCCATAGTATATTTTGATGATTATAAGACATCAATAGCTTTTCTAACTTAGGGTAAAAGTCAGCTTGAAAAATTGAGCTTAGCTCATCTTTCATTTGATTGGCTAACTGCCTTTGTTTACAATGAATACTTATATTATGTTCTTTGATCAAATACATCTATCAATTTTAGCCTAAGTCGAAACTCTTTGGAACATGAAATTGAACCGAAGTGAAAATTGCATCTCCTTTTTTCATGGGTACATTGTGAAATGTCATATGTAATTCAGATCCTTTAAGGATAAGGTTTAAGGGCACCCCGGTTGTTACATTAGTTGCCACATGTGTAGTAGCAGTATTCAATCTGAAGAGCGGTACAATAAAATTGATACTTTGTGTTTGCATTATTTCCGCTAAAACTGGAATTAACGAGGCCTCTAGCTTAAAAGTTAAATTTCCGTTATTATTGGTTGTAGCCAACAATTTGAAGGTGAAATTTACCGTCTGTTTGATAAGGCCTTTAAAGGAATATAGCAGGATGGCCCGGCTACCATCTTTAACTGGCTCTCCGTTATTATTAAAATGAAAAGGTTTTACATCTGATTCACTTTCCTTATTCTCGGTATAATCTAGAAGAAATGTTAGTACATCTCTTACTTCTTTAGCTGTATTATTACCACCATTTTCAATGGCTGCAATTGCTGTTTCTACGTCGTTTCGTGTTGCCATGATTATTTTTTTAATTGATTATTATTCTATGTTTGTGAAAAAATCATTATCATTAAAATCGCTTGTTTCAAAATCTGCAATGATTGTTTGATCTCTATCTGCCGGAGGGAGCACAATATTGATGTTATTACCTTTTGAACAACAGATATAGGGCAAATAAAAATCGGCAATAACCACCTTTTCAGGAATTCTATTAATGGTGACATCATCAGGGAGATTACGATCAAAAACACCTCGCATTTTATCTAACATAAAATCTCTGACTGCGTCCGGGACATTGGTGCCCAAGTCAAATTTTAGATTATCTAAAATGCTCCCCTTTGTACGTTCTAAGGCTTCTGCACATTCATTTTTTATCTCAATACTTGCAGGTTTGACCGTTCTAGGCTTTATATGAGTATTTACGGATATGATCTTTTCGGTCTCAGCCTCTGAAAAATTAAACAATGTTTGATAATTATTAATTCGCGTTAAGAGGTTTTCTGCAAGAAAGCCTCTAAATTTTGACTTGGCAAAGATGGAAGAATCAATATATACCATAATAAAGGTTCCTCCTTTTGGCACCCCTGCCTTATGATCTATTCCGGGATGATCTTCTAAGAACTTAGCCAAGAATAAATTTTTGTATTGCTCTTCCCATCTACGATGTGCTTCTTCTACAATAACCGTGAAAGGGTCTTCTAAAAATAGACTATTTATTTCATCAAAATGATCTATTAAATCTTCAAGAAAATCATTAATACCCCCAGCATTCAACAGTATAATACAGCGTCGTTGTAATGCGAATATATCGTTGAGCCTTTTAAATACCTTATAAAAATTTTCATATTCAAATAAGAATTCTTGTAGGTCTTCTGACAGCAGATCTCGGCTTTTTGCAAGGATGTCACTTAAATCATTTATGGTTGTTTCAGTCATTATGGTATTTGTGATAACCTGAGTCTTTTTCAATTTGATCCAGTTGATTACATGCTGAGTGATATTAAAGATCTTTTTTCTCGACATATCATAATCTAATTCCAGATCGTTCCAATCACCAACATGTTTGGAAATATCAACTTTCTTTTTTGCGTAATTTGAGGCATTTAAAGCAACGACCTTAAAAGGCAATCTATGTTGCCTCTGTTGCGCTATTATTGTTGTAAGGGCTTCATCATAGCGTTTGCCAATATGTCCTTCAATACGATAAAAATCATAAGGTTCAGTATCATAATGAAGAGGTTTACTTACTTGATCATCAGTAGTATTGTATACAGCCGAATGATAACTTAAGATGTGCTTTTGAAGGCCTTTTGTTGTTAGTTCAGGCGACCATTTATGAACTAATTCATTGATGTTTCTATAGTAGAATGGTATTGCTCGTTTTGATAAGGGTGTTGCCCCAAGCAAGGAAGGAGTAATCTTAATTCCGTCTTTTTTAATGGCTTCTAAATGGATATCAAAGAACCCGGCCTGATGTATTAGTTTATTGAGGAGTCCTACTAATTCAGCTTTTTTCTCTTTTTCTTCTTCTGCGAGAATTCCTGTTTTTATAAAGGGTGTTCTAAAACGATACAAGTCATTTTCAGTTTGAATATCTTGAGTTTCAAACTCTGCCAATCCCAAAAGTACATGAAAGGGAAAAAGGTCATTATTAGGGCAACAGATAGTAGGATTACAAGTGTTGAATTGTGCAATTTCATGATAGGTGGCCGTAAGATCACTCATCCAGTCTGCAACATATTGAATGTGAATATCATTTTTATATCGTGATTGCAGTGTGTTTATTTGAGTGATAGTATTCCCTAATTTGGCGAAATCTGTTAAACCTCCAAGCTCTTGAGCATAATGATCACGCACCAATTTGATGGCATGATGAAGCCTTTGTTTACCTTTAATAATTTGCGTGTTAAAAGCATCTAAAACATGTTGACCTGTTATAAGATTTGTTGCAGCAACATTATATTTAGGTAGTGGATTACGAGCAAAGAATTTGTTTTGACATAGGTTTAATAGAATATCGCTATCTTCCAATTCTTCTCTATCGATAAGAAGTGGCCTCGCTTTAAACTCTAGTCGCTTACCTTTATCTGCACAATCTATAGCAACACAATTTTTTTCATCAATTAGAGGTACTTCCAGCAATAACATAATCACTTTGTCGTCTAAGATATTTTTAGTTAGCACTTCTTTATCCTCATCATCACTATCTGTTGGCAGTAACTCTAAACAGTTTTCAAAGGGAGCATATAATTGAGCATAGCTATACATAGCTTCGAGATATGGATGCTTTTCTAAATCAGGATGCAAAAAATGTTCAGAAATGGTAGTGTTTTTAAAATGTGTATAGCTCGACGTTTCGAAAGGAATAAGAAATCCTAAAGACGTAATAGCTGTGCCACAACCAATATTAACCGTTGTTTCGTTTGGCTTACTTATATCTAATCCACAAACGATTCCCATTCCTAGCAATGAAACTCTAGAAAGGCGGTCTTGTTCCTCAAGGTAACTAATGAGTTTATTTAAGTGCTTTTGACTTAATACCTGATCAGCTTCAAAAACTGGATAATCTGTTATTACTGGTGTCATGGTTCTATGTTTTTCAATGTTCCTAATGAACTGTTATTTAATGAAATAGGATTTGTTAATTTGCTTTCCAGGCAATCATGAAGAGTGCCTTCATCGTAGATGGTATTCAATCTTTTTAGCTGAGTTATCAGTTTTGACAACTTTAAATTATAAGCTCGTTTCGCCGTTGTGCTTAACGCATCTAAGCAATATTTTTTTCTTAATTTTTTGTATTCAATAATCCATTCTTTATAGGCTTTTTGAAAGCTTATCATATCATCTTGACCAACCCAACAAATTTTTAATAATGTATGTGCAGGAGCTTCAGACCTCATTAAGGTTTCGGCATATTTCCTAAAATATCGATTTCGAAAACGTGCTAAATATCCAGGAAGGACGATTGTTGCTTTAAAAGAATAGGGATCATTATTGGCTTCAGAATAACAATCGTCATTAAGACAAACAGTAAGTAAATCGTCATCAGTTAAATCATCGACGATAAAAGGTCTTAATAAAATATGTTCAAGGCAATAAAAATTTTCTAAATATGAATTTAAAGCTTGGTATAATGTAGGAATGTATTGTTCGGCTTCTAGTTGTGTACTAAACACATGATTATATTTTGCAATTCGTGTATGATCACTATTAACAAAATAAATGAAAGAATTGGTAAAAGTAACAACACGATATGATGTAACATTGTTAATTAGCATATGTGCAAGTGCCCAGCGTTCTTCTAACGTAAATGGATTTGTATTTAAAAGGCTAAAGCGAAGTGGTCCAATATCTGTATTATAGGTCCATGATGGTTTAGGTAGACCGTCAATAATGTCAGTCAATAAAAAGGTATTAATTCCTAATAATGCGGCAATTCGATTTTCAAAACCTCCTCTTTCTTCCATTTCCCATGTATGTAATGGATTGGTGGATTTTTGCTGCAAATAATTTAAGCCCAATCCTCGTGGATAACTCAACTCAGGATATTTTGCAATAAAACGTTCTTTATCTTTAATTAATTCTTCGTCTTGAATTGTTAGTTCTGCTAAACCATTTGCATTTTCCTGCATGGTATGCATCATAAATACATAATCGCTAAATGATTCTCCGAAGCGAGCCATTAGATGATCTAGAAAACGATTCCGTCTGTCGTAAAACAGTTTGTCATTTTCATACAGAGATCTATCGTCTTGAAATTGACCTTGCATTAATGCTGTCTCGAAACTATTTACATATATTTCTTCAAAAAATAAATCCTCATCAATACCACTGATCTGTTTTAATTGCTGAACAAAATATGTGCGATCAATTGTATTAATATCTAATAAATCTTTTGCATGAAATAACTGCTTGAAAAAATCAGCAAGTAACTGATCAAAATGCTGTAAATAACCTTTAAGTTGTTTTGCTTGGCCTTTTCTTAATGCAGGTTCTGTGTCTAATAGTTGTCCTTTACCAATACCATAAGTTACAGGAAAATCATTTTGAATACTATGATATTTATCTAATTGAAAATAGTGGCCTTTAGGAAACGGAAAATCGTTTTCTACTCCTTTAAGTTTAAATGTATTGTTGTCTGTTTTAAGGTAATAAACGCCTTCGCTTAGTTCGAACGCACCACTTTCAGGAATAATAAAAGGAATACCATCGCGAAATAATAAGAGTTTAGATTTATTAAAATTAAATACTGGTTTTTGTTGTCCATTAAGATGTAAACACCATGGTTTATTCATCGCATTTTCTATCGGATTCCCAGTTTTATCATATGCTGTAAGTAGCAAATTGTTTACGGCCAAAACACCATCAATATTCATCAATGCAGCAATTATATCGGAAGCATGTATGCACTCTGGTAATTGAGAATTTTCAACCTCTTCATCTAAAAGAAAACCATGCGTCAACGAAGGTCCATTAAAAATCTCTTGAGGAACCAAATTTTTATCAAGCATTTGGTTAAGCGTATAAAACCGTATTGGTGGATCGAGTATTAAATCTATCGCTTGCTGAATTCTTGCTAAAACTTCTTCTGCATCTGCATCAGTCTCTAAATCAATGTCAGCGCACACACCAATATCTATGGTATTTACAGTTTCTACACATAGCCAGTCTTCTGTTAGGTTCCTATTATTATTTAGTACGAATTGAATGTTACTATAGATACTATCAACCATCACTTTTTTATCGTGAAACTTTTTAATGGTAGTCGCAAGATTTTCAATATTGTTAAAGTGTGTTTCAACAAAGCCAATTTCTGAAAGATCAATAGCTATAACTTTCAAAATTAAGAACTGAGTATTATCAGATTTTTTGTGAACTGTAACTAAAACTTTGTTATTAATAATTTGAACATTACTAATTTCAATTTTAACAGCATTACTCATTACATTGAGCCAGGCAGATTTATGATGCATCCAGTCGTCAAAATCAAGAGTTACATCTACTGTAATATAATGATCTGGAACGCTAAAAGAGTCTTCAATGCGTACTTCGTTGAGTTGCCCTAATAAAATATCTTCACCTAACTCGATAAGAATTTTATTTAAGCCTCTTATTTTAAGTCTTGTAAGCGGCGAATCAAATCGATCGAAAGAATCTAAACTTAATTTATCCTCTTTTTTATTAATATAGATTGGAATCTCATTTTTTAAAGGATTCAGATACTCTAATAATGTATCTCTTGTACCATCAGAATGAATAATCCAGGCATTATTAACACCTTCAATATCAATTAAAACTTTTCTGTAATCTATTGGTGTTAGTGGTGCATTAGTTAGGATGCTACTTGCTTTAAAAAACGTCTTATTATCAATAACATTTTCATCATTAGTAAGAAGATCTTCAATATTAAAATTACTACGATAGCCTAGCTCTGTTATAGCATAGCATAACACTTCTAACATAGTAATTCCTGGATCATGGGCATTAAAATCAGTCCATAACTTATATGATAATTGCTCAATATACTTTTGACCTTCAACTCTCAGAAATTCGTAATTCTGTGCAGAGGATAGTGTTCGTTTCTTATCTATGTATGTTATAACGCTCATGAGCAACAGATAGATTTAATTGAACCAATAGAATGCTTATAGGGGACAAAAAGGGAATACACAGTTTTGGGAATTATTTTCTCTACATCGTTAAACGATTGTTTAATAACTCCCGTGGTATCATCCAACATATGATGATTCACTTTAAATTCTGAAATGTAGTCTACAAAAGGCTGCATTTCTATAATCTGAATGAGTTTAGACTTTTCAATTTCTGATTGAAACTGAATATCAGAATCTGCTCTATAAGCCCAAGGGCTTAAGAATTTGTTTATTACATCTATTAATTGCTGAGTATATAATCTAGAATCTGCTCCTGGAATATCATGATGCCTAAAATTAAAGACCAACTCTAGTTTCTCTAGTTTTGGAGGCTTAACAACAATACGTGCATGAGGAGAGGCTTTAGACTCTAAAAACGTTTTAATTCGCTTCATTGTTCCTATTGGCACAATAGGCTTCCAATATACAGGAACATTAGCATCTAAACCTTTAGCTATAGGAATAATAGTTACATAACCAGCACTTGAATTATTAATTAATGTCGTATCGTATCGATAGTGGTTTAAACATTTAACCCTAAAAATTTCTGGAAAATTATCGAGTATTAGTGTCTCATAATCCCAAATAGAAATTGCTTTTTCTTTATGTCTCAAACGTTCACTAGAGCGTTGGTGAAATAAGGGGTCTGTATCTTTTAATCGTCCATAAAAAGACATGTATGGTTGTATTATTTTCTTGACTTCATTTTTGGGTTTTAAAAGTTTTGAGATTACATCTGGTTCTAGGTTTTCTTTAAACTCTAATCCATTCTTATCATAATCAAATAATACTGCCTTTAATGCTTGAGGGTGAATACCAACTAAATGACAAATAGCATCTACGCGCTCTTTTATTTCTATTTTGAGCCACCATATGTCTTTAGGAAATATAGTTTGATATTGAATATTTAAATCTTCAGGAGCTTGTAATTGAACAATTCCAGATTGTGTTAATCCGTTTGTTTCATCTCCAATATCTTCAGTATTAAAAGTTTCCCAGCGGTTCCCTTTTAAGTACGACCAAGATAAATCTATTGGTAGCTGTCTAGGATTTGCACTTCCTTCTGCGACTTGAAATAATAGACTTAAAGAATTTCCTGGGTCAATGTCTTTAATACCAATAAAAAGCTCGCCGTCGTTATCTATTTTTGGAACAATATTCCAATTTTTTTCTTCTATTTTTTTATATCCTTTTGGGTATAGGTTATAGAAAGACACTTCATTCTGCTCTGAACTCGCATTATAAGAAAAAGTTACATCCTTTATAGTAGGTATATATGGAAGGTTAGGTGTTGGTTTTTTAGACTCCGCAATAAAACTATTTAAATAGGCTTCTCCTGAATAATTCTTATTTAATGTAATCTTGAAAAACCCGTTAGAATCTGATGGTTTCAAGGCTTCGTCTTCGGTGAAATCTGAATCTATTGGTCCTCTATTATAGATGTAAAAAGGAGTACTTGCATTATTCCATAAGTCTTCATTATCCCAAGTACCATTGTCTAAATACTCTAACTTAGTATGAGCGTAAATGCTCCATTCGTCATTATTATTATCTAATTCAGTCTCTATATGTATATTTCCAAAAGCTCCCTTTTTTTGAGAAAATTCCTTGCTTGAAAATACAATTGATTGTCCATTTTTTGGTATGAGCCCAAAGGGTTCGAATGATTTAGTGTGATCTATAATTCCTGCGTCTGAAAACAACTTAAATTGCTTATAATTAGATACCTTAACATGAACGTCGATTTTGTTAAACTTAAATGTCGATAACTCTCCATTTCTGGCCACAATTTTTAAAGTCGGAAATGATGTGTCTATTGCAATACCTTCATGGATTTCGGAATTAAAAGGTACTATTCCTGGATCTTCTGGAGTTAAATGAAATTGCAGTTGTGAGCCAACATTATTTGGATCTTTGATTTTAAACCATTCGTCTTCACCACTTAAGTAAAAATCAAAATTATCGATATCGAGCGTCAATTTTTTATCTCCTCCGGCTTTTGATTTACTAAAATTGATAGATATAGTCCTCGTTCCTCCCTTAAGAAACAATAATGGGCTAGCGATTACAAATCCTAGCTGACTAGCAACTGTGTTTGTAGTAAAGGCATTCCAACTCTCTCCTTGCGCATTAACCTCTGTTAGATCTTCGAAATAATATGTATTATCTTTCTTAAATGCGCCATAAACAGCATTGATCTTAGCATTATTTACAGCAACATCGGCTGTTGAAGTGTAGTACTTTTTCTTACCATCAATGTCTTTTCCTGCTAGAAAGGCACTATTCTTTTCGATTAAAAAAGGTTGCCTATTTACATGTGGTTCTATACATGTGTGTACATAGTCAGGTTCAGATTTTTGAGGCTCTAAATGAAGAATATTTTTATAGTAAAAATCTAGATGACGTTTTGTAAATGTGTTTAAATCATTTTGTGCATTTTCAAAAAGCTGTAAAAAGGTAATATATAACGCATACTGAGGTGAGTGCTTTGCATAAGATTCTAAATTTTTATAGAGATGCTCTTTACTTCTAAGTTTCCAATCTGTTAAAAGCCCAAATAGGTTTTGTATCTTCTTATTGAACAAATGATTTTGAAAAGTAATATTTAAATCATCTGGTAAATTAATTTGAGTTAAAATAGCTTCTAACAATTCCTTTAACGTACTTACTGAAGATTCAAAATAATCTTTAATTACCAATTCTATTGGAAGCTGTTTTATTTTTTGAAACATATCTTTTAAGAGAACATCTATAGATTCAAAATATGGTTGAATTATTTCCTGATGCTGACTAGCAGGCGATATAATTAGTTTCCTTTTATTACGCTTATAATCTAGTGTTAGTTTCTGAATATCTAAGGTTGCTATTTGCGCTAAAATTGAGGTAGATTCCCATCCAAAAAATGAACTCCAATTTCCTAATACAACATTTTCATTATTATAAAAATTTAAATGACTAGACAGTTTATTCGTTGCTACAATGAGGTCTTCAATAGTTCTTTCATCTATTTTAACAAATTCACTATTCAAAGCTCTTGGTGCTCGGTTTAATTGTGTTTTGCCCTTAGTCTTATGAGTTTCTATATGTGTTTTGCAGTTAGACATCAAAATCAATTATTAATATGTGTTCCTTCCTTAATGTAAAAAGGATGCACAAAGTTCATTCTAGAATTGGTCGATCTAATGGTGTATTCAATTTGAATATATAGAATACCTTGAAGGGCATCAGATTTCGTAAAAAAAACGTTCTCCAATTCTATTCTAGGCTCATACTTTAATATGGTTTTTTCAATTATTCTTTCAATTTTGGTTAACAAAGTCGTTGTAATACTTTCAAATTGTATTGTATTTATACCACAACCAAAATCTGATCTTAAAACACGTTCGCCTAAGCTTGTAGACAGCAGAATATTTAAACTTTGCTGAATATCTTCTTCATCTTCTACCATAATTACTGATCTTGCAATAAGATCGAACGTTGGTGGAAAACTCCATCCTTTTCCTAAAAAATTATCATCTTTCATTTTTACTATTTTATCCTCCAATAATTACGGTTGGACATCCTTTCACTATTTTGCCTCCATGAGCAGTACTATCTCCCACTCTTGCGGCTGGTATTTTATTTATGTTAACTGTTGAAGATCCAGCAGCAATAGTATCTGGAGGACCACTACATGTACACATATCGCCAACAACAGAAGCAGGTTGTTTACCAATCATTACTGTGGTATTAGCTCCTGGTAATATTGGTCCACCAACATGCGGTTTTGGTCCATCTGACATAGGACAAACATGTAAATCATTTAATCGCGCTGCAAATTTCATATTAGTTTAAATTTATTAAGGCGCCATTTAGATTCATATTTCCAGATGCTTTAAATGAATTTTCTACACCTTCAATTTTAATATTGCCAGCGGCTTTTAATATGATGTCTTTTTTGCTTTCTAGAGTAATTCCTTTGTCATCGACTGAAATTGTACTTCCATTGTCATTATCCTGAAAATAAAAGCCTTTAACATCATCGCCAATAACAAATTTCTTGTTCGACTTGGTACTAATTTCAACGGTTTTCTTTTCGTCATCAATAATAATTTTTGTTCCTTCTTTAGAGACCATACCTTGTATATAATTATCTTCGGTTATCTCATAAGGTGCAGAACGAGCACTACTAAATAGTTTGCCTAATATTACAGGGGTATCTGGATTGTTGTTAAAACACCCCAAAACAACTTCATCGTCAACTTCTGGGATAAAAAATCCTCCTCGACCAGGTCCAGCTTGAATTGATGATAATCGCGCCCAAACACCTTCACCTGTATCTGAAATGGCTGGTATTCTGACTTTTATACGAAATTGGTTTTCTTCATCGTCATGAATTTTTGTGACTACTCCAATCTGTAAGCCCTGCATAGTATTTGATTGACCAAGTCTTCCTTCGCTAGAAGTCGTAGAATTACTAATATTTCCTGCAAATGAGTTGTTGTTTTCTAACCCAAAATTATATTCCGTGCTCCAACAGCCATTCTCAATGGTATGATGCGCTGCTGATATCAAAAGTGCATTGCTATCTATACTAGAATTCACTTTTTCAAAAATTATATAGTCGCCGTAATTCGCTTGAAGATTTCCAAAGGTCTTTACTTTACCTTTTGTGTTTGCTAATCTGTTTTTTGCCGCGCGTGCTGCGGCTATTTGACTTTTTGTTTCTGTACTGTAATTCGATTGACTTAAATCTATCACTTCTGAACCCTCGCTATTTTCAACATTCGTTTCATTCTCTTGTGTATCAATTTCTTGTGTTTCAGGGTTCCAGGTTCTGATAAGTACATTAGATACTGTTGACTCTTGAGTGCCTTCAAATTCGAATACATTGATACCGTTTTCGGCTAAATATTTAGCTTCAGGAGCTTCTGCTGTACTATTAAAAGCTTTAAAGATTCCTTCTCTTATTGTAGTCATTAAACCCAAAGCATCTAGATAGCTTAAAATATAATCCCAAGGTGTTGTATTAGATGTTTTACTAACTACTTCATCTTGTCCAATCTCAATTTCAACCTCATTCGGGATTGTTAAATGGTCTAAAAATCGATTCATCTTAGCTTCAAAATTTTCATCTGCTATAACATCTTGTTGCCCCATTAAATTCACACAAACATCTTTACACTCTACCATCGTTTCAAATCCACAATTTCCGCCAACAATACGTTCAATTCGATAAACGATTCCTTTAAATAATATCTTAGGATCGCTACCTTCATTTATTTTAATTTCTATTTCATCGGTAACAGAAATAGTATCGCTTTCTAAAAAGTCATCTTCACTTGTAGTATCTGGATTTGAACTAATAAACAACAGTTTAGCAAATGGAATTTTATTTAGTTCGTAGTGGCAATCGGCTTTCTTTAAAAACGTATGTAAGGCAGATGTCTCTCCATTAAGAGAGATTTCTATATCTAAGGTACTTTGAGTTGGTACATATGGTTCTAAAGGCATAACTAACTATTTAATTGGTGGAAAACGCAAGTTTTGTCCAGTTCTTAATTCTCTAAAACTTAAGAGTTTATTAGCCTTTGCAACATCTATATAAAATGTATTAAGGTTATATGTTTGCTCTGCTAATAATGTTATTTTGTCTTTTTGATTTACTGTTTTTCTATGTGTAACATCTGGAGATTGTCTATTCTCTTGCGCTTGCATTTCGCCGTAAGATTGTGTTCCTTTAAATTTACAAACAGCGTTAGCTCTTATAGGGCTTCCATCTTTAGCAAAAACTTTATATTCGATACTTATGTTTGTTAATCGGCATTCTAGTTGATATTTCCCCCACAATAACCTTAGATATCTTGTTTGGTGTATTTCACCATTAAAGCCAGATATCAGTTCTTTGAATTCTTCCAACTCACTATCAATAGTAGCTGCTTGTTCAAATGGGTTTGCAATTGCAGGTTTTAAGACATCTATTAGAGTATCTGACAACGGCAAACTTTCTACTTTACCATCTTTTATTTTAGATGGTGGGATAACACCTGAACTATCAAATACAAAATCGAATGTTACTTCTTCACTCCCAATTCTATTAAACTGCAATTCTTGACTAGAAGAACCAATAGCTTGACCTTCACAAAATTGTACTTCATGATTCAGCGTATAGCTTTCTGGGTTTACCTGTACAAAAATGGTTTTGATAGCTTCCGTTTCATTATATTCAATATTCGGATATACTTCAATTCGCATTTTATCTACGATACCTAATAAGCCCTCAATCATCGTTCTTGTTTTTCTTTAATGTATTGCATTACATTTTTTGTGCACGCCTTTGTAATCTCTGTTTTCAATTTATTTATCCTTACATCGCTAAGATTGTTATTTGAGTAATTATGCTTAGATACTTCTTCGACATTAATTTTAATATTTAGTTCTTTTATTTCTATTGGCATATCTAGAGTTTTGACCTTAAGGAATTGGAATTTCTTTGAAATACTGATATTTTAACGATAATGTTTCTATCACTAACTGATTCTCTTCTGCATTGAAGTCAGAAAGATCTAAACTTAATGGAATTGCCTGAGAGATATACCACACTTTTACTGGATTATGTTCTTCATTTAATAAGGAAACTACTAGGTTTACCGGATGAAAAATAAAATTATCTAAGGCATTGGTTACCCACATTCTTAAACCCGAAATCTCCTTTGTTAATCCACGTTTAAGAATCAAATTTTCAAAAGTATTTTGTTTTGGAAGCGAAATTTTAAATTGATTTTGCCCACCTTCAGTAATTGTATCAAACTCCATGGTAGATTTAAGTCCACTCACGCTTTGAAATTTGGTATCGATACTAAATTGAGGCAGCAATTCAAAAATCACAGAAAAGTGAAATCCGCTGAGTAGCATTGGATCTGGCATAACTTAAACATGTTCAATGGTGAAACCATGATTAGCAATTTCTACGGTTTCTATAGCATTGCCATTTTCTTCAGCGTTCATATCTGTGCATACAAGTGATACTATAAAACAATCTTTAACTGTCCAAACTACTGCTGGTTCGCTCATTTCATTTAACAATGAGATAATGATATCTCTTTTTTCAACCGTATTTAACATTGCTGTTTTATACCATTCGTCAAACTCATTATTATCATAAAACACACCTCTTTTGAGTGTTATATTGCTTAGTTCTTGCATACCTGGCATTTTTCTTTTGAAGAATTGTTTGCTCTGGCCATCTCTGTATTCTAGAACTCCTAGTTTTTTGCTTAAGCCAGAAACTTCTTGAAATCCAATTTCTGCTCCACCCCATTCTACTTTAAAATGAAATTTTTGTAACGGAAAATCTGTCATGATCTTTATGTTTTTAAAAAATTAATTGATTACGATTTTTGTTGCATTTGAGTAAATTCTAAAACAATAAATTCAGCTGGACGTGATGGTGCATAGCCAATTTTTACAATCATGCGACCATTATTTATATCATCTGAACTCATAGTTTCTCCAAGTCCAATACTTACAAAGAAAGCATCTTCAGGTATTGCTCCAGCCAGTGCTCCATCACTCCAGAGCGTTGTTAAGTAATTAGATATCATTCCTTTAACATTAACCCAAGTTTGTTTTACATTTGGTTGGAAAACAAAAATCATACATGCCTTTTTGGTAGACTCTTCTATCATAATGGCTAAACGTCTAACACTTATATAGCGCCAATCATTACTGTTTCCGTCTAATGTTCTTGCTCCCCAAACCAGTTTACCTCGACCAGTAAATGCTCTAATGGCATTTATTGATTTACCTGTTTCATGAACATTCATGGTTCTTTGCTCTTTATCGTTAATGTCATCGGTTAATCCTACAATTCCACTTATACTAACATTTCCTGGAGCTTTCCAAACACCTGCTTTAGAGTCTACATCTGCATAAACTCCTGCCATCGCACCACTAGGTGGAATGGTATTCATATTTCTTGATAATCCAGAAATCACTTTTGAATAACTTGGTAATTCTGAAACTAATTCGACTTCCTTTTTTAAGTCTAAATCTTCTATTGCCGATACAACTCCGTTTACAGTATTTAGAATTTGCTCATGCAGTTTATTGAGCTGTGCTTGAATTAATGGGTAACTTTCAGTATCGTCTCCAGCCTCTGGGTTAGATGTTAGTAATTTGTCATATAGGTTTGGTGCGGATTCTGCAAAGTCTGCGCCATTTTTCCATGAAGTATCGTCGAAATCATTATCAGCAAAATCGCTACCTAATATAAGTGTGTAGGTCGCTTCTAATGCTTTGAACTTCGTTTCAAAATCAAACATCTTTTGGGCTAATGGTTTTAGTGAACTACTAATTAATTTAGCAGTATCAATTTTTAGATTAAATTGTTCGTTATGTGCAGAATCTTCTGTTAAGCCTGTTGGATCTTTAAACAAGGCGAGTATATTCCAACATTTTTTAACATAGTCTTCAACCTTATCTTTATCATCTATTGGAAGATCGGCAGAGGCAGGTTTAGCTTTATGTGCTTCCATAGCAACATCTTTCCAATCGTTTCCAAATGATACTACTTCGCTATTTAAAGCCAAATAAGCATCAATTTTACTAATCATACTAGAGTGTGCAACTTTAAAATCGTACTTACTTTGTATATCTGTGAATCTAAATTGGAAAGGGAAGCTTGATTGTAAGTATGGATAATAAGCGGCGCCATACTTTAAATTTTTATTCCCAACACCATTTCTAAATGCGAGGCTATCAGCATCTAAACTAGTGCCATCTGAATCCGCTTGAATAACATCCATTATTGTAAACCGATCCATAAGCTCTGCACATTGAGCCAAAGCATGTTCTTGAGTAATTCCTAAATTATCTGTTCCTAGATTTATACCATCTGGAAAAGCTATTAACGTTACTTCATCTACCTTTTCTAAGGTGTCTATTCCTGCAGTAAATAAATCGCGAACGCCTGCTTGAGTCCAATCGGCTGGTTTTTCTGAATAATGTCCAACAGAAATTATATAGGACTCTCCTCCTCCGTTAGAATAGAATAATCGAAGACTATTATATAATTTCAATTTACTTTCCTCTAATTCGAACGTATCGTTATCAACATCTACAGTAAGAATATTTTCTGGAGCTGGTGGCCCTCCAAACACATTTACGAATTCTAATAACGATTTAATTTTTGTAGGTTTATTTTTTGCTCCCTTTTCTGTATAACCAATAAATGCAGGAATGGCTGTCGCCACTTGCGCTATACTCGGAGGAAATGCATTCACTTCCTTAATATAAACGCCTGGTGTTGCTAGTGAACTAATCATAATTTTAAATTTGTTTTGTTATATAATCTGTTTCTTCTAAAAGACCTGTTGTGTCTTCCGAATTATTTTCCCATAATTTAACTTTGAATTCTTCTATAATCTTAGCGCCTTTTTTCTCATCGTGTTGAATAGTAATCATACGCATTCTATAAAGTACAGAAGGCATATATTTATTACCTAACATAGACCATAATTGATTTAGCTCACTAATTTTTAAGCTTTCTAAATCGAGAATTAATTTTGTTGTTCCGTTTAACATAAAGACGCGATTCTCTTGAAAACATCTAATAACATGTTCTAACTTACTTATACCATCTAAGTACTTTCCATTTGTATGTTCTTTATTATAGGCTGTAAATAGTATGGACGTAACAAAGTGCTGTGCTGGGTTATTATACCGTTTTGCTGGAGAATTATTATCTGGATTAGGTAAATAAACTTGTGGTGAACGTGCTACTGTGTCTTCTTCCATATTAATTACCGAAAGTATAATAGGTGAATTTGAAGTTAAAGAGTCATCATCATCACTTAAATTTGATATATTGAAGATTTCAACCATTTCTGGTCCTCCATTGTAAGTATCAACTTTAAGTTTTAAAAGATCTAACGCTTGTTTTAGTAAATTCATAAATTGTACTCTTTCTTCTTATAATTCATTATTAATACGCTTTTAAAACATAATATTCTTATGGCAATAATGAATGATAAAGTTCCATCAAATTAGAGGGTTATGCAATCCCCATTTTTAGGGATTTTTGTCGCGAAAATTGGAATTTTTGTATCCTTCTCTCAGCAGAGATCAATAATTTTTAAACGCTTTGACTAATAAAGGTTAGTAATATGATAATTAAGGTTTAAAGAATTTTGAGCAGAAAATATAATTTCAATTTGACATACATAGAAAAGGGAAAATCCTCTTAACTTGATATTATAGATTCAATACTTTTATTGTATAATTAAAGAGTTTTAGTTGTCGCCACTTTTTTAACACTCTTTTCATCAAAAATCTCCTTAGTATATGACCATATTAGATAAATAGAAAAAACTTTTTACCCTTCAAAGAAAGCACCTACTTGACTAAAATTTGTGAGATTACATAGGTTTGTGACTATCTGAATATGTGATCAATATTTATTTAATAAAAAAGGATTGTTTTTTATATTGTAGCGAAGCCTTGAAAAAATGGGAGGAACAATTCTAAAAATCTACTTGAAGAAGGGTGGAACTTCTAGTTTTCATTTGTTGACTCGAATGAATATACACAAGTAAAGAATAAATTGATATATTTTAAGCCTAACTTGTAAAATTATATGTTCTTAAATACCATTTATCAAGTTTTTATGGAAAAGGGCTTTTCCTTCTAAAGTTATAATATATACAGATGTAGATTTCACTAAAAATGCTCGAAATTATGAATTATCAGAGTCCGAAATAATGAATATCGTGTAATATGCTTGCTTATGCGTCTTGTTAGCCAATAAAAAGACTATTTACCAACAATACATACTCAATGGAATTCAATGTGAGTTTCAAAAAGGAGGACGAATCATGCGACAATTGTTTTTAAATACCCTACTTACCTAAATTGGAGAATGAAGAAATATTAAATTTATAAACTGATGACTCAGTTTTTTTGTTATTAATTTAATAATTAAAATAGTTTTAAAACTCATTGAAAACCATGAATTTTAAAA
>CAZEZI010000010.1:0-31015 GCA_964516315.1 uncultured Thioalkalispiraceae bacterium | reverse complement strand
TTGAAGATGGTAAAGACATTAGTAAGTTTGCAGCATGGCGTGAGTATATTAAAACACTTTAAAAAGTCATTTCCTCGCAGACGGGAATATGGGTGTTATTTTAATGCACTAACAAATTGCAGGCTGGCTAACTGTTTTTTACGGCCTTCACTCGAAGCTTTGTTAAACCTTCTGCAAAATCTTTTCCTTGTAAGCCTTGTTCTTTTAATTCGGAATAGTCAACGTTGCTGGCAGCCTTGAAATAGCCACGAAATATTTCGGGTTGCTTAAAATCTTTATCTTCCATTCCAGTACGACCTCGGGAATCAGCTTCACAGGCAAGTAAAAACTTTTCGAAACGCTCTGGACGACGAAAGGCATCCATTTTTTGTAACAGCTTAACAACGGTTGCCGGTTTAAGTTCTTCAATACGGTGATAGTTTAAATGGTGTTCGGTGACGATTAGCGCAAGCTCGCGAAAAGATTTTGGTGTTTTAAGCCGGCTGCATAGTTGTTTAACCGGTTCGATGCCACGGTGTTCGTGGCCGATGTGTTTTGGTAATTCATTTTTGGGTGTGAGCCCTTTGCCCAGATCATGTACTAGTGCAGCAAAGCGAACGTCAGGGTTATTGCTTAATTTTACGGCTTGTTCCAGTACCATCAAGGTATGAACACCGGTATCAATTTCCGGATGATATTGTTTTGTTTGTGGTACACCAAACAAACGATCAATTTCAGGAAATAAAATCTTTAACGCACCGCATTCGCGCAATACTTTAAAAAACACTTCGGGGTTCTGGGTTTGTAGTGTCGCATGTAGTTCCTGCCATACACGTTCAGTGACTAAACAGGCAATTTCGCCAGAGTCAGTAATTTTCTGCATCAGTGCGAGTGTTTCATCGGCAATCGTAAAACCTAAATAAGCAAAACGTGCTGCAAAGCGGGCAACGCGAAGTACCCGCAAAGGATCTTCGACAAAAGCGGGGGATACATGACGCAGGATACGGTCTTTTATATCCTGCTGGCCATTGTAGGGGTCAATAATACAGCCTTCTTCATCTTGTGCAATGGCGTTAATGGTGAGATCGCGGCGCATAAGATCTTCTTCGAGGGTAACGTTGGTGTTGGTATTAAAGCTAAAACCCGTATAGCCGGTGGCTGTTTTACGTTCAGTACGTGCCAGTGCATATTCCTGTTTTGTTTCTGGGTGTAAAAAAACCGGAAAATCTTTTCCTACTGCTGTATAGCCTTGTTCCAGCATTTGTTCTGCTGTTGCACCCACTACTACCCAGTCTTTATCTTTACTGGTAAGGCCTAGTAACTGGTCACGGACAAAACCGCCAACGGTGTAAATTTTTATGCTCATTTGCTGTTTATCGATATTTGGGTAAAGATTAATTTTAAGTAGTGTATTCGTTCTATAATATTATATAGTGTTACTAATTTATAAGGGAATAACAATGAGTTTTGATGTGATAAACCCTGCTACGGGTAAAAAAATCAAGTCGATAGCCACCTGGAATGAAACCGATATAGAGCTTGCTCTGGCCGAAGTTGCAACCGCTGCACCGCTATGGGCTGAACTGGCTCTGGATACACGCATAAAAATTGTTGCCAATGCAGCGAATGTTTTGCGTAACAATAAAGACAGGTATGCTGCCATTATTACTCAGGAAATGGGTAAATTAATCAATGACGCGAAGGCAGAAGTGGAAAAGTGTGCAACGGTTTGCGACTATTATGCACAAAATGGCGAAAAATTTTTAGCCGATGAGATCATCGAATCTGATGCAGGTAAAAGTTATGTTGCGTATCAGCCATTAGGAACGGTCTTAGCCGTGATGCCATGGAATTTTCCATTCTGGCAAGTGATGCGCTTTGCTGCACCCGCGCTGGTTGCGGGTAATACCGCAGTGTTAAAGCATGCCTCTAACGTACCGCAATGTGCCTTGGCGCTAGAAGAAGTTTTTATCGAAGCCGGTGCACCCAAAGGTGTTTTTAAAACCCTGATGATTCGTGCTTCACAGGTAAAAAAACTTATTGAAAATAATCGTATTCATGCCGTAACTTTAACCGGTAGTGAACCGGCCGGCAGACAGGTGGCAGCGACCGCAGCGGCGGTATTAAAAAAGTCTGTTCTGGAACTGGGTGGTTCCGATGCTTTTATTGTGCTGGAGGATGCCGATCTGGATTTAACGGTTAAGTCGGCTGTTATTTCGCGCTATTTAAACACCGGCCAAAGCTGTATTGCTGCAAAACGCTTTATTGTTGTTGAGCAAATTGCAGACGAGTTTGTTAAACGCTTTAAAGTAGCCGTTGAAGCATTACAACATGGTGACCCGATGGATGAAGCTACGACACTGGCACCAATGGCAAGAACCGACTTACGGGATGAGTTGCATGCACAAGTCATCGATTCCATTGCGGCAGGCGCAGTGGTGGTAACTGGCTGTGAACCAATCGATCACCCCGGAGCTTATTATAAAGCGTCCATTGTTGATAATGTAAAACCTGGAATGCGTGCATACACAGAAGAATTATTTGGCCCGGTTGCGATTGTGATTCGTGTTAAGGATGAACAGCAAGCATTAATGGTTGCCAACAGCTCAGCCTTTGGTTTGGGTAGCAGTGTATGGACGCGAGACTCCGTACGCGGGGAGAAGCTGGCTTTAAAAATTCAGGCGGGTTGCAGCTTTGTTAATGGTTTTGTCAAAAGTGATGCACGCTTACCGTTTGGTGGGATTAAACGCTCGGGTTTTGGGCGTGAATTGTCGCACCACGGGATTAAAGAATTTGTTAATGCTAAAACCGTATGGATTAAATAGTATTAAAATTTAAACGAGTTACTCTGCTTTGAGTTTATCGATTATTCTTCTATATGTGGTTACCGGGATAACCGCAGGATTTCTTGCGGGGCTTTTCGGTGTTGGCGGTGGGTTGATTATTGTACCTGCCTTAATGTATTGTTTTTTCCTGCAGGGCTTTGATCCATCTATTAGCATGCACCTTGCAATTGGTACTTCACTTGCAACCATTATCTTAACCTCACTTTCTTCTACGCAGGCTCACCATGCGCATGCTGCAGTACAATGGCTCGTTGTTAAACGTATGGTATTGGGTATTTTTATTGGTGCTTTGCTGGGTGCCTTATTGGCAAAAAATCTAAAGGCCGATATGTTAAAGATTGTTTTTGCACTGTTTGAAATTTTTGTAGCCTTTAAACTTTTAGCCAACGTAAAAACAAAACTGCACGCAAATAACCTGCCGGGAAATTTGGGGTTAACGAGCATTGCTATTTTGATCAGTGGGGTTTCCGCGCTGGTTGGTATTGGTGGCGGCACTTTGAGTGTACCTTTTTTACGCTGGAACGGTTTGTCGATTCAAAGGGCGATTGCAACGTCGGCTGCACTGGGTTTCCCCATCGCAATTGCGGGTAGCTTATCTTTTATGTGGACGGGGGCGGGGAATTTATTCTTACCTGAGTACAGTATTGGTTTTATTTACCTGCCCGCATTTGTTGCTGTGGGTTTGTTCAGTATTTTGCTGGCACCACTCGGTGCGCGTTGTGCGCATCGCTTGCCTGCGGAGGTTCTGCAAAAGGTGTTTGCTGCAGGTTTGTTCGTTACTGCACTAATATTACTGCTGTATTAAACAAACCTTTATATTGAGTAAGGTTTTATGTTTTTTCCTCATTTATCTTATTCTTTTTAAATCAATATGTTAGATTACGCTTTACTTGTAAATTGTATAAGTTAATCTTAAGTTGTCTATTAAATAACCACCACTACCGGTATAGTGTGAACTGCATCACATTTCGTGGATGATTTTTTTATGAGGTTTAATCATGCTGTTCCAACGAATTTTGTCTCAGCCAGTGAACCGCTTGCTTGTTTTAGTGATGGTTATAACCGCACTATTGCCAATAAGCCTGCTTGCTGTGCACCTGAACAAAACCGCGTGGGATAACGGTTGGCGTGAGATCCGCGAAAAACATCAGCTACTTGCCGAGAATTTAACCTCGCCCATTGAGATTTATGTCGAGGATCATTTTGCCTCACTCAGTCTTTTGTCCGAAACGATTAAACCGGTGATAACCCGTCCTGAACAACTTAGTTCAGTTTTGAGCATTACGGTTGACAGGTTAAAGGGCTTTGCATCGCTGGCCTATGTGGATGTGCAGGGGAGAATGTTAGCCTACAAAGTTGCCAATGATATAGCAGTGGGTGATAAGCCAGTTTCACCTTATGTCTTTACAACTGAACGATGTTTCCTGTTTGTACGCCAGACGGATAAACAATACATTTCAGGTATAAAACCCAGCCCGTTTAATTTAAAGCCCTCCATTATCATGGGGATGCCGGTTTTTGATCCACAAGGTCATTTAATGGGTGTTTTATTAGCTGAATTGCGTATTAGCCTGATTGAAAAATTACGTCAACAAATAAAATTTGGTAAGCGTGGGCATTCTGCAATTGTTGACCAGAACGGACGGGTGATTGCACATCCTAACCCTGAATGGATGGTTGAAATGAGAGACCTGAGCAGCTGGCCTATTGTGCAGGCAATGATGGCAGGCAAGCAGGGTGTAACCGAATTTTATTCCTCATTTGTTAAGCAGGATATGGTTGCCGGTTATGCGTCAGTACCTGGAACAGGCTGGGGCATTATGGTGCCACAACCAAAAGGCGAAGTAGCCGCGCAAGTTAACCAGTTTATGTATTCAAATTATTTATGGGGTGGCCTGGGCTTAATTGCAGCAATTATTGTTGGTGTATTAATTTCCTGCTGGATCACCCGGCCAATTAATCGTTTGGCCAAGGCAAGCCAGAAATTACTGGATAATGATTTAGATGGTGATATTGCCTATCCCCTGGACTATGAACCACGTGAGGCACGGCAATTAGGTTTTGCGCTGAAATCACTGGTGCGTGGTTTGCAACATTCAAAACATGAGGTGGCAGAATTCAACCGCAATCTTCAATACAGGGTTAATGATGCAACTAAAAAGCTACGGGTTGCCAACAGTAAACTTCAGGAAACAGTGAAAAGTGATTTTTTAACATCATTAGTCAATCGCCGTTATTTTGAAATGGATTTATCCGATACATTGTCGCATCGTGAGGATGATTTTAGTCATATTTCAATATTACTTTTTGACATTGATAATTTTAAAACGATTAACGATACACACGGACATGCAGCGGGTGATGAAGTGTTGACTCATGTTGCCCGCAAGCTTGAGCAGTTTATGCGTACCGGTGATGTTGCTGCGCGCTATGCAGGTGACGAATTTGTATTAAGGTTGTGTTGTGATCATCGTGTTGCGATGTCTAGAGCAAATCAGATCCGTCAGGCAATTGAAGACCTGGAGATTATCTGGCGAAATACCCGTTTGCAGGTAACCGTCAGTATCGGCATCTATAGCGAAATTTTATCCGAAGATATGGATGTTAGAAATATTTTACACAAAGTTGATATTGCAATGTATGAAGCGAAAAAGCGTGGTCGTAACTGCGTGAAAACATTTAGCCATGAAATGGCTACGATACATCCTCTGCGGTAGTGTTATTCTTCATCAATAACTATCAGTTCGTAACCTATCGCAATATAGTCATTGACCTGTGCGGGGCCGGCCGCCGCGACATTGACGTAGTCAGGAAAATCCTCTGCAGCCAGGCCTCGCCAGCCAGCAAAGGTTTCACATATATGAACCGGAACATCATCAGCACCCAGTGATTTGACCAATTGGTGTATTTCTTTATTTTCCTGCTTGTTACTTTCAGTTAACGCAAATTGCTCCGGGCCGTGGGTAACAATGGCAAGTGGGAGTTCAGGAAATTTTTCGCGTAGCTGTTGAATGTACTCTTTGGCTCGGGGCAGAGCCCATTCAAGATTTTCTTCATCGCCGGTAACAATTTCAATGATAACGCCTGCGGGTTTGTTTTTGAGTTTGAGAATATCGTTCAGACTTTTTCCAGCTTCGGCATAGCTGAAGGCGGGCGATAACAAAAGTAGTGCAAATAAACCGAGTAGTAGTTTGCAGGTATTATTTTTAAATGCGTGCCTAGCCGCCTGTTTGTGACATAAAGCGGACCAGTTTTGTGGGGTTCTCAGAAAATTCATGGTTCTCCGGTTTTAAAGCTATCGCTTTTATGATGTGCTGTTCCAGCTCCGTATCGTTGATACCGCTACGTAGCAAATCACGTAAGGGGTAACTATGTTCTTGACCCAGGCAAAGGTGTAAAGTTCCGTCCACCGTTAAACGAACACGATTGCAGGTTTCACAAAAGTGTTGAGAAATAGGTGTAATAAAACCAATATTAACATTGGTGTTGGCTATTTTGTAATAACGTGCGGGCCCGCCGCCCTTCATCTGGGTGGGGATAAGTTCAAAATACTTTTCAAGTTGCTGCCGAACAAGCTGCAAACTCAGGTACTGGTTAGCGGCTTCACGCCCCGTATCCCCCATGGGCATGGTTTCAATAAAGCGCAGGGTAAAATCATTTTCAATGCAGTAGTTCACCATATCCTGCACTTCGTTATCATTGACGCCTTTCATTACAACCATATTTATTTTTATGGGCTGAATACCGGCCTGCTTTGCGGCTTGTAAACCGTCCAATACTTTTTGTAATTTACCCTGGGTAATTTGCTTGAATTTATCAGCATCCAGGCTATCCAGACTGACATTAATACGTTCAATACCGGCACGTTTTAAGTCGACAGCTTGTTTGGCCAGCCGGGTCGCATTGGTGCTTAGTGACAGATCACTGAGTTCGGGGATGGAGGTAATTTTATTTACTAATTCTGAAAAGTTTTGTCGGACTAGCGGTTCGCCACCGGTAAGACGAACCTGGGTTGCACCAAGCCGGGCAAAAGCTGCAATAATGCGGGCCATTTCGTCAAAACTTAACCAGTCTTCAGGCTCCTGAAAATCTTTAAAACCCTTAGGGATACAGTAATTGCAACGCAGGTCACAGCGGTCTGTTACTGAGACGCGGAGGTATTTTATTAGCCGGCCGTGTGGGTCGGTTAGTGCTACTGGTTTTTGCATATTGAGTACTGTTATACCTTCATATGGAATGACTCTAATATGCCTTATTATAGGATGAATAAGCAAACCCTAATATGTAAAGCTTGATTAATTTAGAGTGTTTTTTGATCTGGCGCATTAAAACGGTATAAAGTGCCATCAAATATACTGGATAGCCTGATTAAGGCTATTTTCAATATTTTGCTCCAGATCCGCTTTACTGTTTTTTGAGGTAATAATCGCAATACTGCCATTTTTGGTAGGGATAATTGCTGTTTTAAAAGCACCCTTTGTGAGTGATGTGCGGCTCGCGACATATTCGCCCGGCATAACTAATAAGGTTGCTGTCTCATTTTCTGTATGTAAAACAATATGCACACCGCGCGAATTGCGAATAGGGCAGGCACCAGCATAATTCACATGGCCGATAGTTTTATTTAATTTAATACTAAAAGGTTGCAGTATTAAATTAAGTTTTGCAAGCTGCACATTATGGTTTTCGTTTAAATGATACATTTCATTTGTTACGTGATTGATGGCAACATCGCCCAGTGATAATGCATCTTTTTGCCCGGGTGAATAGTTCAAACCAAGGCTTATTCCAAGGACCAGTAGCACGCTGGCCGCAACAGCATATAATTTAAAACGATTAGCGCGTAGTTGATGTTGTTGTTTAAAACTCTGCTTTAAAAGAATGCGCTCGGCCAGACCATCGGGCACATTAATACTTGCTGCATTATGAATAGCACGATCAAATTGCCCGACTGATTCTGCAAACCTGGTGCAGGCTGAACACTCTTTCAGATGCGCATTGATAGCGTCATTTCTGATAGCGGGTTCGGTTGTAAGTTTTCTGTGTACGTCGATGCAATTCATTCTATTTTACCGTTCGAGTGTATTTGCCTTGCCAGGCATTGGGTTGACTAACGTGGCGATGAGACATTGTTTATCGTCTTCAGTAGAACTGCTCCCATCTCCTTCAGGTTCTGTTTGTGAGTCAGGGTTGTGGCAACTGCTTGCGTTTTTCCATTCACGAGTAGAATAAAGCCTGTCTTATTACCATATTTAGCCCATATTTTATCCAGCCCAAGCGATGCCGCTAAATACTTTGACTGTTGGCGGTCAAACTCCTGAGTATGGTCAAGGATGACATAGAGAACCGGCTGAGTGTCAAACTTGTCCTGCAATTCTTCAAAGACCGGCCCCATTGCTTTACAGGATCCGCACCAGTCTGCATGAAACTTCACAGCTATTATTGCAGGTACTGCTCCATCGGCCTGTGATTTACTCTGTGCGGTTGCCGCCCATGCTGCAGACATGGCTGCGAGCCAAAGTACTGTAATGAGGCTTGATGATTTGATATTCATGGGTTTGCTCCTTGGTTTATTGTCAAAATAGTTACTGAAAATTTGCTGAAGGTTTAGTTTCGGTTGTTAACAGTTGGCGTAATTTTTGGCGGGCACGAAACACACGAGTCATAATGGTGCCAGCTTTAGTACCCGATATTTCAGCAATTTCCGTGCAGGAATAACCACCGAGAACCTGTAGCATTAGAGCTTCACGATAATCAAAGGGTAGTTTATCCAGCGCCTGGCGTAAGTTCAGATCATCGGAAATCGTGCAGTCATATTGCGCAGCGAATAAGTCAGCGTCAAAGTCTGCCGCTGAAATATCGGCAGCCTTGTTGCGCCCAAAATGGCGGGCAATCTCGCGCCTTAAAATGGTGTACAGCCATGCCCGAGCGGCATTTTCATCTTTGAGCTTGTGTAAGGATTTCCAGGCACGAGCAAAGCATTCCTGCAGTAAATCTTCTGTTAAGTCCTTGTTTTTACATTGCCAGAAGGCAAAGCGATAGAGTTCAGCCGAATAGGCATGGACTAAATTTTCAAAAGTCTGTTGCTTGTTATCCATCATGTCATTGTAGACCCGGAATAGTTAGAAATCCTTACAATTAATTGTAAGGATTTGGCACCTGGTGAGGTCTTCCTGATGTAGCAGCATGTTGCTGTTTATATTTATGGAGGAATTACCTAATGAGTAAAGAAGCAAAACGAATGAGCATAAAGCGCGGTCAGGTCATTGCCAGTGGTGCGATTGCCAGTGTGATGGCAATGGGTTTGTTAGCCGGTGCTGGTGATGCAGTTGCAGGAAAAGAAGGTTTTGAGAAGTGTGCCGGTATTGTTAAAGCAGGCAAAAATGATTGTGGTAATAGTCGCCACGGTTGTTCTGGTCAGGCATCATCCGATTCCATGCATGATGAATGGTTATATGTGCCTAATGGAACCTGCAAAAAAATTGTTGGCGCGACTCTTTTTAAAAAGAAAAAATAAATATTAATGAACGCTCTTGTCGAACAGAATAATATTGAAGAGCTGCAGGTTGCTCCACTTCATACCACGATAAGTGGTGTTGGAGTGGGGTTGCGCGCCAGTCATTTTAAGTATATTGAAAAAAACAGGCCAGACATACCCTGGTTTGAAGTGCTTATTGATAATTATATGATGGATGCAGGTTCGTCTTTGTATTATTTACAAAGCGCAGCTGAGGCTTATCCTGTTACCTTTCATAGTGTGGGGATGTCGCTGGGCAGTACCGATAAACTGAACCTGAATTATTTATCAAAATTAAAACATTTAATAAACAGGTTTAAACCTGTTTATGTGTCAGACCATTTATGCTGGACATCGGTGAATGGTTATCATTCCCATGATCTATTGCCGCTGCCTTATACTGATGAAGCTATCCGGTTATTAATAAAACATATACAACAAACTCAGGATTTTTTAGAGCGGCGTATTTTAATCGAGAATGTTTCAAGTTGTTTAACCTTTAAAGATTCGGCCATGCAGGAATGGGAATTTCTAACCGTGGTTGCTGAAGAAGCCGATTGTGATATTTTGCTGGATATTAACAACATCTATGTCAGCGCAGTCAATAACAAAATAGATGCAACAGCTTACTTAAAGCATATACCGGTTGAGCGGGTTAAAGAAATGCATCTGGCCGGTTATACCGATATGGGTACATATTTACTTGATACGCATGGTGAAGCTGTCCACGAACCTGTGTGGGAACTCTATGAAAAAGCACTTGATAAATTTGGTGGCATTCCGACATTAATTGAGTGGGACAACGACATACCAGCATTTTCTGTGCTGGAAGCCGAAGCGACAAAAGCCAGTATTATTATGCAACAGGTAAAAGACCATGTTACGTGAACTGCAAACCTGTTTTATGAAAGGAATATACAATAAGCATGATACCGATAATGCCTGCGGTTTTATAAACGACACGAACAGCCAAACAGCGGAACAAATACTTTCTATTTACCGTGGTAGTGTCTACGGCGGTTTAAAAAAAGCGTTGGCAGAAACCTATCCGACCACCAAAAATCTGGTAGGTGATGATTTTTTTAATGCAATGCTGGGGCAGTATATTACCCGATACCCGTGTCAGGTTCAGGATTTAAATGATTATGGTGAAGAGCTTGCTGATTTTATTGCTGACTTGAAACAGGCACGTTCGGTTCCTTATCTTGCCGATATTGCAAGGCTGGAATGGTTTTATAATATTACATTAAATTCGGCAGTACAGGAAAACAATCTCGCTAACTTGAACCGCTTAAGTACAGAACAGCAAGTTCAGATAAATTTCCAGTTAAGCAATGGTGCGGCATTAATTTCTTCTGTTTATCCGATTGATGCCATCTGGAATATGCAACAGGATAATGATGATATCAATAGCGAACTGGAAACAAATGAAAGTAATGTTTTTTTAATCATATGGAAAAATAATAGTGATGTTGAAATTAACCGGCTGACAGAAGAACAGTTTTATTTTCTGGAATTAATAAACAATGAATTATCTTTTTCTGATGTTTGTAATGCACTATCAGAATGTTACCCGAATATGGATATAAACATTCTGCTTGGTGATTCGATTAATAATGGCTGGGTAAGAAGTTATTTATTGTAATAAATAAAGGCTATGGCAGATCCGCTGTTATAGCCATTACCAGTTAAAAGGTGCACAAAATGAACAGTGTTTATTTAAAGTCTTCTTTACAGTGGTTTTGTTCGGTTGAAAAACTATTAGCGTACACAAAACCTGTTGCCAGTCTGGTATTAAAATTATGGGTTGCCAATGTTTTCTTTAAAGCAGGGCTTACAAAAATAGAAAGTTTTGATACAACGTTAATGTTGTTTCAATATGAGTATGCTGTTCCACTGCTTTCACCAGCTATTGCAGCTTATATTGCGACAGCTGCAGAATTAATCTTACCTGTCATGCTGGTGGTGGGGTTAGGTGGCCGACTGATTCCGTTGGTATTATTTATCTTTAATATTGTTGCTGCGATTTCATATCCTGATTTAAGCAATGCGGGTATGCAGGATCATATTGTGTGGGGCTTAATGCTATTTATTCTGGTTGCAGATGGTTCCGGGCAATGGTCAGTAGACCGGTTAATAATGAAAGATCGTTTAGTTTAAATTCTGGATGCTGTCAAAAATAGCATGTATGTCTTCAGCCCAACGTTTAAAAACAGGTGTTAGTGAGGAGTTGGGATACATTTGGTCAAAAGACATCGGGTCAATCGTGACCAGTATTGTTTGCCCGGCTTCTGCGAAAATTGAAATCTTCAGCGGTAAATAGGGAATGAGTTCAGGCAGTTTTTCACTGATGGTTTTTATTTCATCTGCTTTACCAAAAAAGACAACACGGTATTTATCTGTTTTATAGCCTGATTTGGTTAAACCGATATCAACGCGTTGCACACGTGACGGTGTGTAACCCTGTTGTTTAATCAGGCTCTGTAGCATTAACATTGTTTCAGGAAAGTCTTCCGTTGAACGCGCCATTAGCAGTTCATCTGCGATGCTTGCAGATTGTATGCTGATAAAAGCGATAATAATACTTAAAAACTTTGCTGTGGTTTTTTTATTCATTATAAAGTCGCTTCTTCGATAATTTCAGTGTAGAGGTTGGACATGTTCTTGCAGGCATCATCCAGCTCATCATTATTAAACAGTTTACTTAAACGCAGTGGATTAATCGCCATTACTTTTACAGAGTCGCCTTGTTGCACAATAGTAACCCGGCAGGGCAGGAACAGGCCGATTCTTGGATCCAGAGCAAGTGACTCATTTAAAAACTGGAAATTACAGAAATAAAGAATAATCTGTTTTTTATTCTGTTTGTTTTTATCCACAAGCCCATCGTCTACCGTCTGCTGACGAATGATTCTGAAGTTTTTGCCGATAACAGCTTTTTTCAGGCTCTCTAGTGTTTCCTCAAGCGAGTAGGGTGACTCCGCCATAATAATCGCATCCAGTTTCTGGTCGCGAAGTTTCGGCACCTGTTTGGTCTCGAAATGGCGAATGTAGGCAACCACATCATTAATATCTGACTCTGACAGCCCCTGTTTCAGGAATGAGTTCATGGGTGTTTTTTTGCGCCCGGTCATCAAGGTATGTTTAATCATTTCATCGCTGGCCGAGGCCAGAAAGCCGGCGTTATTCAGCGCTGGTGGAATAATACTTAAGTCACGTGGTCTGGAAAAAGTAACCCCGGTGCCTTTGCCGCCCTGGCCATGGTCACCATGGCAGCTGGCGCATTTACTTTTAAAGAGCTCTTTACCGTGTTCGACATTGCCTTTTATTGGTGTTGAGTCGAATGTGACGGCTTCGGTATCAGTAAAGCTGCGTATGTATTTGACGAGGGCTTTTATATTTTTGTCACCCAGCTTCTTAAAGGCGGGCATGGTACGGCCGACGCGGCCATGCTCGATTGTTTTAATAAGGTATTCATCGCTAATGCTATTAAGAAATGACTCTAGATCCAGCGGAATACCCACGCCGCCACTGCCTTTGCTACCGTGGCACACTGAGCAATGTTTGGTGTATAAACGCTCACCATCCGGGCTGTCGGCATAAGCACTCTGGCTCACCGCAACGCCAGTTAGTATAAAGCTACTGAGTATCGCAATGGATAAAAAACGCTGAATGAACATAGGGTACCTTGTATGTTGTCGGTTGATGTTTAAAGTGTATCTATATTAGCATTTATTAATATTGATCAATGTCAATATTATGCACTATTTTTACTAATATGCTCATAAAAACAGGTAGAAACCAAGATTATAGAAAATATGCAGCACAATGGAAGGTTGCAGTGACTGATACTTGTCTTTGAAATAGCCAAAAATCAGCGATGGAAGAAGGGTTGCCAGTGCCCAAAGTGTGGAATGTGCCCAAAGGTGGCTGGCGCTAAAAAAAAGACTCGCCAGAACATTCGCACTGCTGATACGCCAAAGGAGAACGGTTGGCAAGCCGTTGTGGCTGAGTAACCGATGAATGGATTCCTGGATTAGACCACGAAAAACAATTTCTTCCAGAATGGGGAAAACAATAATAAGCAGCAATAATGTGCTACCGAGCACTGGAAATGTAATATCGCTGGCTGGCGGGAGGTCTAACAGGATAAAAGCTGACCAGAACAGGGTTGCCACGATACAGGCAAGCCAGAAATCGAGCTGTAGCCAATAAGGGTGAGTAACGAAAAGGCCAAAGATGTTTTTTGGGTGCGGGCTTGCATCTGTCGAATAGAGGCTTTTCATCCTGTTTGTATGTTCCCCTGCGGCTGTGTATTTCATCATGACCGAAATTGAAATAATTAGCCAGAAAGCCTGTTTTTAGCTGGCGTTAATGCACAAAAAGACCATGAGTAAAGTTGCTAATAGCTGCTACAAAATATTTTCGTAACAACCTTGACCTGTGTCTAACGTATATGTTCTAGATTATTAGGTATAAGAGAAACTGTTTTTAATACTTTGTCGGAAACTGGAAACGATAAGGAGGGGTGTGATGGAACATTTACATAAACCTGTTGATAGTTACAACAGCGGCGGATTTGGGCTTGCTGTTAGTAAAGAAAATGAGCGGGGCATAAGCATTTTTGCAATCAGTAGCCAGATTATTTCAACGGTACTTAAGGGCTATCAGGGTAATACAGCCATTAAACTTTGGGACGGCAGACTGGTTGTTGGCAGCCCGGATGCAGCCTGTCAAATTGTCTTTAATGAGCCGGCCGTTATACGGGAACTGGTATTATACCGTAGCCTGTCACGATTAACTGAAGCCTATCTGGACGGTGCTGTCTCGGTTAACGGCGACATGGAAACGTTGTTTGATATGAGCGCATACCTTAAAACGTTGCATTTATCCTGGGGTGAACAGTGGCGTTTATTGCGTCTGGCGTTAAAACTACCTGCCTGGCGCGACAAAAAGAATACCTCACAAAAGTCATTTGGCAGCACGACTCACAAAAATGGGCGTACCAGCATTGCGCATCACTATGATGTCAGTAATGAATTTTATCGTCTCTGGCTGGATCCGGAGATGGTGTATACCTGTGCTTATTTTCGTGATGAAAAACAGCCACTGGCAGAAGCACAGCGGGAGAAAATGGATTACCTGTGTCGCAAGCTGCGTTTACAACCTGGCCAGACTTTGCTTGATATCGGCTGCGGGTGGGGTGCACTTGCTATCCATGCTGCGCGCCATTACGGTGCCATCGTTCATGGCATTACACTCAGTAAAGCGCAGCAACGCATTGCGCTTGAACGGGTACATGCGGAAGGTCTGGAGCAACAGGTGAAAATTGAGGTGCGTGATTATCGCGATTTACCCAAACAGGCAGCATATGATCGGGTAGTGAGTGTTGGCATGTTCGAGCATGTTGGTATTAAGAATTTCTCAACCTATTTCGGCACGGTTAAGCGCATTCTTAAAGCGGGTGGTTTGTTTTTGAACCACGGTATTACCAGTGAAACTGACTGGGGACGTACACCGGTGAACCGCTTCATTAATAAGTATATTTTTCCGGATGGTGAGCTGGCACGGGTCAGTACTGTTGCTGATGCGATGGAGAAAGCGGGCTTTGAAGTGCTGGATACCGAGGGCCTGCGTCGACATTACACCTACACTCTGCGACATTGGGTTAAGGGTTTGGTGGCCAATCGGGAAAAAGCAATACAGCAGACCAGTGAAGTAACGTATCGATTATGGCGCTTGTATATGGCAGGTTCGGCTTATTTCTTTAACGAAGGTTCAATCGGCGTTCATCAGTTACTGGTGGGACATCAACATGATGCACTGGCAATCCCGCTGCGACGTGACGATTTATATACTGCTGCAGATTAAAGCGTTGATTCGGGAATGTTGGATAACACCAGGGATGGTGTGGGTTTTTATACGATGCTCTGATGTGCTCCTCCTTAGATATAGAACCGTTCAAAACGACAATGGGTTATCCCTGCCGGGGCTGATGTATTACGCATTTAAAGGCTCTGTCTGGAAATTTAATGCCTCTGCAATGAATATTGCCCTTATTAGCTTATTAATTACTTCTTAAACGTGTATTCTTAGCTTTCGGTTATTTGGAAGAGAAGAAAATGTTCAGGTCACTACCGGCTTATACCAAAAGCAAAGTATTATCCGTTAAAAAATTATCGGTTGAAAAACAGGATCGCTGGTTATTTCAGAATATAAGTTTTGAGCTGAGGCCAAAAGAAGTCTTGCACCTTGAAGGTGAAAATGGCTCCGGTAAAACAACCTTGTTGCGGGTGCTGTGTGGCCTGACTATCGCGGATGAGGGCGAGGTGTATTGGGATGATGCTTCTATTCAAAAACAGGCCTATGACTATCATTTGCAACTGAGTTACGTGGGTCACAGTGATGGTATCAAGCAGGATTTAACTGTGCTTGAAAACCTGAGAGTGGCGATGGTTTTATCACGTTCCATATATAAGGTATCTGACAAAGAAATCCTTGGTGAGATCCTGAAAAATATTGGCCTGGAAAATAAAGAAGATACCCTCGCGTTTCATCTGTCTGCGGGCCAGCGGCGGCGTCTGGCGTTTGCGCGTTGTCTGTTAAATGACAGCGCATTGTGGATATTGGATGAACCTTTAACGGCTTTAGATACCAAAGGAGTAGCTTTTATAGAACAGGCGATACAGGCGCACATTGAACGTGGTGGTTTGGCGGTGATAACGTCACATCAATCGCTAGACATCAAGAATGTGCGCTGCACGCGTTTAAATTTATCGGCCGTGGCGTAAGATGTTACAAGCATTTTTTATTATATTACAACGGGATTTAATTTTAGCGATACGGCATCGTGCCGAGTTAATGAACCCGGTATTGTTTTTTGTGCTGGTGGTGGTGCTCTTTCCGTTAGGGATAGGCGCGGAGGCAACGATACTGGAAAGAATTGCGCCGGGTATTATCTGGGTTGCTGCATTGCTAGCTGCTTTATTGAGTCTGGACAGAATTTTTCGCACCGATATGGAGGACGGCTCCTTAGAGCAAATGCTTATCAGTGCGCAGCCGATGTCATTATTAATCCTCGCAAAAATTATTGCTCACTGGTTGATAACCGGCTTGCCAGTTGTGCTGGTTGGGCCATTACTGGCACTGTTTTTAGGGCTACCGATGGACGGTATCGAAACATTATTTATAACCCTGTTGTTGGGTACACCTGTTTTAAGTGCGATTGGCTCGGTGGGTGTTGCGCTAACCGTTGGTTTACGCCGTGGAGGTGTGATACTGTCGCTACTCGTTTTACCGCTGTATGTGCCGGTTTTAATATTTGCAAGTCAGGCAGTCGATGCGGCCGCATCCGGTTTTCAACCCACAGCAGCCATCGCCATGTTATCTGCTTTATTACTCTTGTCGTTAAGTTTAACCCCCTGGGCGGCATCAGCCGCATTAAAAATGAGTGTGAGTTAGTTTTATGATTATGCGTTTTATTTACAAGCTAGGTTCGCCACCTTACTTTTATTATTTAAGTGGACGTTTGTTACCGTGGTTAACCGGGATCTGTTTAATTTTATTTGCGGCGGGTCTTTATGGTGGCCTGGTACTGGCACCGGCAGATTATCAGCAAGGTGATAGTTTCCGCATTATTTATATTCATGTCCCTGCGGCCTGGATGTCAATGTTTGTTTATATGGTGATGGCTTTCAGTGGTGCGATGGCTTTAATCTGGCGAATAAAAATTGCAGAAATTATACTTATTAATAGTGCACATATTGGTGCAGTATTTACTTTTTTAGCACTGGTGACTGGCTCTATCTGGGGTAAACCCATGTGGGGTACCTGGTGGGTTTGGGATGCGCGCTTAACTTCCGAGTTATTATTATTGTTTTTATATATGGGTGTGCTTGCGTTATATAGTGCCATTGATGACAAACGCAAAGCGGCACGTGCTGTTGCTATCCTTGCTCTGGTGGGTGTGGTGAACATTCCGATTATTCATTATTCGGTTGAATGGTGGAGCACTTTGCACCAGGGGCCAACGGTCACAAAGTTTGATGCACCGTCGATTGACACCCGTATGCTTATACCTTTGCTATTGATGGCTGTTGCACACAAATTTTTATATGCCATTGTTGTGTTACTGCGTGCACGCAATGATCTGCTTTGGCGTGAACGACGCAGCCACTGGGTTGCAACTTTATTTAAGGACGGTGCGTAATGGATTCATTTAATACATTTATTCATATGGGTGGTTATGCCAGTTATGTCTGGTCGTCTTATGGTATTGCCTTGCTTGCGTTTGTGCTAAGCATTGTTTTGCCGTTAAGAGAAAAACGCAAACTGGAAAAACGTATTCGGCGTATTATCCGTAATGAAAAACCATCAGCTTCAGAGTAAAAACTGCAGGCATCTGAAATAATCACAGGCAAAATAGTAGTAGGAGAAAACAATGCATCCCCTTCGTAAACGTCGACTCACTCTTATCATCATCATGATTGTTGGTGTTGCAACGGCAACCGGTTTTGCTCTGGTTGCCTTTAACCAGAACCTGATGTTTTACTTCTCACCATCGGATGTACAGGCAGGTAAAGCACCGGCGAATCGTTTATTCCGAATGGGTGGTATCGTTGTGGATGGCAGTGTGAAAAAATCAGCTACCAGCACTGAAGTGTGGTTTGATATTACTGATAACGAAAAAGTTGTTACGGTAAAATACGATGGTATTTTACCGGATCTGTTTCGTGAGGGGCAGGGCATTATTACTAAAGGTAAACTGAATAACAAGGGTGAGTTTGTTGCCGAAGAAGTACTTGCCAAGCATGATGAAAATTATATGCCACCCGAAGTGGCTGCAACCATGAAAAAGAAAATCCCTGAAGAGATAAAGGAATAAAAAACGTGATACCTGAATTTGGTCAGTTCGCACTGATAATGGCTTTGATTACTGCGCTTTTACTGGCAACACTACCGTTAATTGGTGCCGCAAGAAATATTCCGGCCTGGATCAGCGTGGCTCGCCCGCTGGCACAAGCGCAGTTTTTAAGTCTGTCGGTTTCCTTTGGCTGTCTTATTTATGTTTTTATCCAGAATGATTTTTCTGTTGTGTATGCAGCGAATAATTCAAACACCCGCTTGCCACTGGAATTTCGCATTTCAGCCGTTTGGGGTGCGCATGAAGGTTCCCTGCTTCTTTGGGCGCTAACATTAGGTATGTGGACTTCGGCGGTGGCTATTTTTAGCAAAAAAGTGCCAGACGTTATGATTGCACGGGTATTGAGTGTGATGGGTTTTATCAGTATTGGTTTTATCCTTTTTATACTGGTTACCTCTAATCCATTTGAACGTATTTTTCCCGCACCATTGGAAGGTCGTGATTTAAATCCGTTGCTACAGGATTTTGGTTTGATTATTCACCCACCCATGCTTTATATGGGGTACGTTGGTTTGTCGGTAGCCTTTGCATTTGCGATTGCTGCGATGCTTGCGGGCAAGCTGGATGCCGCCTGGGCACGTTGGTCACGACCCTGGACCAGCATTGCATGGGTATTTTTAACACTGGGTATTTCACTGGGTAGTTGGTGGGCTTATTACGAACTTGGCTGGGGCGGCTGGTGGTTTTGGGATCCGGTTGAAAACGCATCGTTTATGCCCTGGTTAGTAGCAACGGCACTCATCCATTCTTTAGCGGTTACCGAAAAACGTGGCAGCCTGAAAGCATGGACAGTATTGCTGGCTATTTTTGCTTTTTCTTTAAGTTTGTTGGGTACGTTTTTAGTTCGCTCCGGCGTGCTGACCTCGGTGCACTCTTTTGCCAGCGATCCGGAACGTGGTTTATTTATATTAATCTTCCTGGTACTGGTGGTGGGTAGTTCATTAGCTTTGTACGCATGGCGTGCGCCCGCGATTAAATCAAACACGCGCTTTTCCTGGTTCTCAAAAGAAACAGCACTTTTATTAAATAACATTCTTTTGGTTATTGCGACGGCAACTATTTTATTGGGCACGCTATATCCATTGGTAATCGATGCGTTAAGCCTGGGTAAGATTTCAGTTGGCCCCCCCTATTTTAACAGCGTTTTTGTTCCTATCATGGTGCCGTTAGTGGCACTGATGAGTATTGGTGTTTTTGTTCGCTGGAAACAGGACAGTGTTCAGCGAGTAAAAAAACACTTGCTAACCTATCTGCTTATTAGTCTGGTTCTTGGTGCATTGAGTACCTTTGCAATGCCAACCTTTACTCTTGGCGCGATGATAGGCACCACACTGGCCTGGTGGGTTGTTCTTAATATGGGCTATAGCTTTAAACAGCGTTTTAAGGCTAAAGCCATTTCATGGGATGGCCTGAAAAAAACACCTCGCGCAATTTATGGTATGCACATTGCGCATGTTGGCATAGCTGTTTTCACAGTTGGGGTCACCTTAACATCAATTTACTCAACCGAAAAAGATGTAATGTTAACGCCAGGTGAATCGTATTCTTTAGCGGGCTATGATTTTAAATTTGCAGGCTCAAAACCTATCGTAGGGCCAAATTATCAAGGTGAACGTGCCCACGTTATTGTTAGCAAAGACGGCGTCATGATTGCAGACATGGAGCCGGAAAAACGTATTTACACAGTGCAGCGCAGCCCCATGACCGAAGCGGCGATTGATGCCGGTATTTTCCGTGATCTATTTGTTGCTATGGGTGAGCCGCGTGGTGACCAGGGTGGTTGGGCATTGCGCTTGTATCATAAGCCCTTTATTCGCTGGATCTGGTTAGGGACATTGATAATGGGCTTTGGTGGTTTACTGGCAGCAACCGATAAACGCTATCGGAAAGCGAAGTAAGGAGTTGCTATGTTAAAAATAAAATTCCTGTTTCCACTGATAGCTTTTGTTTTATTAGTTGTCCTGCTTGCCGCAGGGTTGAGTAATGATCCACGCAAAGTTCCGTCACCTTTAGTGGGTAAGCCGGCACCGGATTTTACATTGCCACTTCTGAATGACCCAACTATAAAATTTAGCCCGCAAGAATTAAAGGGTAAAGTCTGGTTATTAAATATCTGGGCATCATGGTGCAATGCTTGCCGGGCTGAACATCCTGTTCTTAATGAGCTGGCGAGAAAAAAGATGGTGGATATTGTTGGCTTTGATTACAAAGACACCAATGCAGAAGCTAGTGCCTGGTTAAGACGGCTGGGTAATCCATACAGCGTGGTTGTAACCGACCAAAAAGGTCTGGTGGGTTTTGACTATGGTGTTTATGGTGTGCCTGAAACTTTCTTTATCGATAAAAAAGGTATTATCCGTTACAAACATATTGGTCCAGTCAGTTTTCAGGATTTGAATAAAATAGTTATCCCTTTAATAAAAGAACTACAGGCTGAAGAATAATTTACTCTGGATACCCATGATCATGCGCATTTTTATATTTTTATTTTTTGCTTTGCAGCTAAATTCTGTTTACGCAGGTGTCGAATTTCGCCAGTTTGAGCGAGCCGAACTGGAAGCACGTTATAATGTGTTAATCGATGAGTTGCGTTGCCTGGTTTGCCAGAACCAGAATTTAAAAGATTCCAACTCTGACCTGGCTAAAGATATGCGCGATAAGGTTTATCAAATGATTTCAGAGGGCAAGAGTAATCAACAGATTGTTGATTTTATGGTAGAGCGTTATGGCGATTTTGTTTTGTACAAGCCACCCTTTAAATCTATTACTCTTTTATTATGGCTGGGGCCATTACTTTTTTTCGTGATAGCGATGATCGTATTATTCAGAATTATCAAGCAACGCAGTCAAGCAGAGTCAGTTGAAATAACGGCTGCAGAGCATCAGCGTGCACAGGCGTTACTAAAGAGTACGTTATCAAAAAAGGATGATGCATCATGATAGGTTTTATGTTTCTTTCCCTGCTGTTAATTATCCTTGTTTTGTGGCTAATTACACCGGCGTTACTGGGTAAGTGTGCCATCAATAAAGATGACACAGATTCACAAAATGCAGCGATAGCAAAAGAGCGTTTAACCGAACTGGAATTACGTTTGCAGCAGGGTGAGCTTTCTCAATCAGAATTTGAACAAACTCGGATTGAAATTGAAAAATCACTATTGGAAGATGTTAATGATGGTGAAGCAAAGCAGACTGTTTCACCAAAAATTGAAAAAAATGCCTACGTGATTATTACAGCCATTCCTTTAATGGCTCTGGCCTTGTACTGGCTATGGGGTACACCAGACGGCATTAACCGGGTTGCACAGGTGCCACAGCAGGCGCAGTCGTCAACAGGTGATAAAAAACACCTTGGCTCGGTTGACGAGATGGCATTACTGCTTGAATCAAAACTGGAAAAAGATCCGGATAACCCGGATGGCTGGTACACCCTGGCGCGTACCTATATGTCATTAAAAAAATATGATCGTGCAGTGTCAGCATTAAAACGTTTACGTAAGCTGGTGGGTGATGATGCAACGGTTTTGATTACCCTTGCCGATGCCATGACCATGGAACGTGGTGGGCGTATGGCGGGCGAACCCTTTGAGCTGATTAAAAAAGCGTTAGAGATAAAACCGGATAACCCAATGGCGCTGTGGTTGGCTGGCCTGGGTTATGCTGAAATCGGTGACGGTAAAACGGCAATTAAACAATGGAAAAAATTATTGCCGATTATTGCCAATGAGCCACGTTCTGTTGAGCAGGTTAAGTCGCTTATTGTGGCGGCTGAGCGTAAAATGGGGCTGAAACCAACGGTTGAATTAGGGCGGCCTGCAGCGGTTGGGCAACAGGCCGAGTCGAATGTTGAAAATGTAGTGGCTGCAAGTATCCGTGTCACTGCAAAACTGGCCGATACCCTCAAGAACAAAGTCTCTCCCGACGACTTCGTACTGGTTTATGCGCGCGCTGTGAAAGGTCCCAAAATGCCATTGGCGATAGTGCGTAAACAGGTAAAAGATCTTCCCTTCACGATTGTGCTGGACGACAGCATGGCGATGCAGCCGACAATGAAGCTGTCTAATTTTGCCGAAGTGAATATTATTGCCCGGGTTTCAAAGCAGGGCCAGGCGACACCGCAAAGTGGTGATTTACTGGGGCTCTCTGGCGCAGTAACAGTAAAAACTGCCAGCCAGGTGACAGTGCTCATTAACAGGGTACAGCCGTGAATAGCGGAAATATAAAACAGTAAACTGTTTTAGCACTTTGCGCATTTTGCTGGTTTGTTTATTAAGCTTGAAATTGATCTAACTCACTGTCTTAACGGTGAGATCTGAACTAGTATTTACAGAGAGTACCCGGTTCCTGGTACGATTTAAATTAACTTGACACCCAACCCTATCTGGGCTATTTTCCATACCAATTTAGACTGATTCTAAATTGGGTTTTTGAGTTTATAGGCCTGCATTTAGGGTTAGTTCTTCAAAATGACTACAAAGTTGTTTTGAGGTTGACTAATTTATCAATTGATAACAAAAGAGGTGACATTATGTCCTTAAAAGGAAGTAAAACAGAACAAAACTTAAAAGATGCGTTCGCGGGTGAATCACAGGCGAATCGTCGTTATTTGTACTTTGCAGCAAAAGCAGACGTTGAAGGTTATAACGATGTGTCTACTGTTTTTCGCTCAACTGCCGAAGGTGAAACCGGCCATGCGCACGGCCATCTGGAGTATCTGGAAGAAAGTGGCGATCCTGCAACCGGTCTTCCGATTGGTTCAACCAGCGACAATTTAAAAGCAGCCATTGCCGGTGAAACACACGAGTACACCGACATGTACCCAGGTATGGCAAAAGCGGCACGCGAAGAAAACTTTGATGAAATTGCTGACTGGTTTGAAACACTGGCTAAAGCAGAACGTTCGCATGCTAATCGTTTCCAGAAAGCATTAGATAATCTGGACGATTAAACTCTTTGTTTCTCTGGCCATCATTCCCTGATGGCTGGAGAGATAATTTAAGTCTTGTTACTAAATCAAGGGTACATCCTATGGCTCCTCGTGAAGGCAGTTTAGAAGCACCAACACGCCATCCTCTTAACTGGAAAGCGCCGGAGTTTTATAACGAAGATGCGTTATTCAGTGAACTGGAGCGAGTCTATGATATTTGTCATGGCTGCCGTCGTTGTGTGAGTTTGTGTAATGCTTTCCCGACCTTGTTTGATTTAGTCGATGAGTCCAGCACCATGGAAGTGGATGGTGTTGCGAAAAAAGATTACTGGAAAGTGGTCGACCACTGTTATTTGTGTGATCTTTGTTATCTAACCAAATGTCCCTATGTTCCACCGCATGAATGGAACCTTGATTTTCCACATGTGATGTTACGTGCCAAAGCCTTCAAGTTTAAACAGCAGGGTGCGTCCTCACGCGATAAATTATTATCAGCAACCGATACGGTGGGTAAACTGGTTGGTACACCGGTTATTGCACAAACAGTCAATTTTATTAATAAAATAAAACCGGCACGTAAAGTATTGCAATCTGTTTTAGGTGTGCATGCTGATGCCGTGTTGCCCGAGTATCATAGTTCATCGTTTCGATCCCGTTATAAAGGCAGCCAGGTTACAACGGTTGATGCCGGTAACAAAACAACCGGCAAAGTTGCTTTATTTGCAACCTGCTATTGCAATGTGAATGAACCACAACTTAATGACGATCTGATTTCTGTTTTTGAGCATAACGGTATTCAAACTACTATTGCAGAGAAAGAACAATGCTGTGGCATGCCGAAGCTGGAGCTAGGTGATCTGGAAGCGGTTGAAAAAGCGATGCAGGTGAATATTCCTGTGCTTGCCAAATTAGTGGATGACGGTTTTGATCTGGTGGCTGCCGTACCTTCGTGTGTGTTGATGTTTAAACAGGAATTACCATTAATGTTTCCTGATAATGCAGATGTTCAAAAAGTACAACAGGCCTTTTACGACCCGTTTGAATATTTAATGTTGCGGCATAAAGAAGACAGGCTAAAACTCGACTTTAAAAAGCCACTCGGAAAAATAGCCTATCAGGTGGCCTGCCATTTACGAGTACAAAAAATAGGTATGAAAACCCGTGATTTGCTGCAACTTATTCCCGATACCGAAGTGCTGCCGATTGAACGTTGTTCAGGGCATGATGGAACCTATGCGGTAAAAGTTGAATTTCACAAGATATCCATGAAAATAGCCCGGCCAGTAGTGAACAAGGTTAAACAGTTTGAAGCGGACTATTATTCCAGTGACTGCCCGATGGCAGGGCATCAAATAGAAAATGGGCTGGGTAACGATTCCGCAGCGCCTACACACCCGCTTAGCTTATTAAGAAAAGCTTACGCCATTTAAGTTAGAGACAGAGAAATAACATGCAAAAATTAACCCGTGACGATTTATTTTCTTTAGAAGAATATGCAAACAAAAGGCAGGATTATCGAGCATCCGTATTAGAGCACAAAAAAAACCGCCAGGTTGCATTAGGTGAGAATGCAACTTTATATTTTGAAGATCGTATGACTATTCAGTATCAAATACAGGAAATGCTGCGTATTGAGAAAATTTTTGAAGCAGATGGCATTAATGAAGAACTGTCGGCTTATAATCCGTTAATACCTGATGGCAAAAATCTGAAAGCAACACTTATGATTGAATATTCAGATGCAGAAGAACGCCAGCGAGTACTCGAAACACTCGGTGGTATAGAAGACACAGTCTGGGTACAGGTGGAAGGCTTTGATAAGGTCTATGCGATTGCCGATGAAGATATGGACAGAAACCGGGATGAAAAAACATCCGCCGTGCATTTTATGCGTTTTGAATTTACTGATGACATGATTGCAGCCTTAAAGTCAGGCAAAACTTTATCCATGGGCATTGATTATGATGGTTTTATGCAGAATGTATCACCGGTCGACAATAATACACAGCAAGCTTTAGTTAATGATTTTGAATAATAAGTTTAGCCAATAAGAGTATCTTTTATAAGATGAACATCGCGTTGTGGAAAGGGGATGGTGATTGAATTTTCTTTAAATGCTTTCCATATGGCAAGATTAATATCGGACTTAACACTACCAACCCCCTGTTCGGGATCATCGAGCCAAAGGCGTAGCTCAAGTTCTATGCCATTATCAGCAAAGTTTGTTAGTCGAACCGTTGGCTCAGGTTTTTGTAATACACGTGGTGAAACCTGACAGGCATCGAGCATAAGTTGCATGGCCTGTTCAACATCATCACCATAACTGACTTGCACGGGGACTTTGACGCGTACATGTTTATCGCTATAACTCCAGTTGGTGACTTCCGAAGTAATAATATTTTCATTTGGAATCAGTGTTTCAACACCGTCCCTGTCTTTAACCACAATATAACGTGCATGCAAGGCGACCACCCAGCCAAAACGATTGCCAATACTGATGACATCGCCAGGCTTAATAGAGCGATCAAACAACAAGATAAAACCACTGATAAAATTACTGGCAATACGCTGTAAACCAAAACCTAAACCAACACCAATAGCACCACCGAAGACGGTTAAGGTTGTCAGGTCAATGCCGACACTATTAAGGGCTACAATAATAGCAATGCTATAAAGAATAACGGTAGAAAATTTACTTAAGCCAACCTGCATACTGGAGCTGATAATTTTTGAACGCTTGGCACGTTGTTCAATTAGCATCGCTAACCAGCGTGCGGCAACAATATAAATACCCGCAATAATGATAAATTTGCTAACCGACAGAATAGAAACGCGGTTATCACCAAAGGTAATGGCTGCTCGATCCAGTGCGTTGAGTATGTCAGGTAACCAGCCGAGTAAGTGCAGAGCAACCAGTCCCCAGATACTGATACTGATAAAACCTTCCCATGCCCGTAAATTTCGGGTTTTTGTAAAGGCGCGCCGTAAGCTGTATACCGATACACGGATAGCGGCAAGTGACAGTAATAACGGGATAATAATGTCGAGAATGGGTGTTGTGATTTTATAAAGCTGTAAAACAACAACGCCAATATAAATAAACATAAGAGTAATAATAGGGAAAACAAGGTAACTGGAGCCACGTAATAAAAAGCGTGAAATACCACGTTGTTCCTCTTCACCAAGATGAGCGGTTAAGCGCTTGTTCCACTGGCTATTCAGTTTCCAGGCAATAATAAATGCGATAAGCAAAACACCCAGTTGCCATGCACTGTCAATAACTAGAAGGCTGTGTAATTTATCAGAAAAGAGTTTTTGCAGTGATTCAAAATTATTCATTTTTGTTATGCTTTGGAATGGGTGAGTATCAGATTGAATGCAAATTGTACGGTTAAAAATACGTAACAGAGAAACAGCTTAACATTATTTTTGCTTAAAAATATAGCGGCGGCCTGATACTGTTAAGTAACATAGCGATCAAAAACCAGGTTGCTATGTGCCACAGTATATCAAGAAAGTCTAATATTAACTTTATTTGTCGTTTTCTATTAACCAGAAGAGGGGTCTTTTGGAAATAGTTTGTTACAAGTTAATACTGTACTTACTGACAACATTACAGCATTTAGTTACAGCAACTAAACAACCAGAAGGGGAGGCAAAAGAATACTACTTTGAAAAATTAAGAATAGGCTGAGTAGGATAAGCTCGCACACATTCATCTTCTGATATTTTTACGAGGGCGCGCTGGAAGGTTGCATCTGCGGCTATCCATTCATCTCTCAGTTCATCACTGATACCGGCTTCTGTTATCGATTCTGCAAGCATTTGTGCACGCAGCTCATAGAGTTCGTCGGTAATGAGTATATGTTGGTGGGCTGATTTGGGAGATTTACCGGAATAGCATTTTGGCCCACCCATTAATTGAATCATAAAATCCGTTTGCTGGTTTTCCAGAAGTTCCTGCGGTTTATCGGTAAAGTACCGGCTTAACCAGGGGTGGGCGTAGGCCTTGTCATAAAAAATTTTATGTACCTTTACGTAAGTCGGTTTGCCACCCAGGCGTTCATAAAGTGTTTTATCGATGGCCATACTTCTATACCTGTGCTTTATACATATACTTCTATATTGTATATCGGCATCTCGAAACTAAACTTAAGGATAGTATGGTCTTTGGATGTTGTCAGGTTAATGAGTATGAGAAAATAGCTATATGAAATCTAAGTATATGTTTTTCCAGATAAAACCTAAACTCTGTTCAGGCGGTTATGTTTATAGCCTGCTTGCTGTGATGCTGTTTTTTTTGGGGAGCCATATCAGTTTTGCTGCAGAGATGGTCGATAAAGAAAATATCTGGTCTATTTCTCTTTTTGCTGCAACAAAGACAGCTGATACAACCACCGAGACTATATTGTTTAATGCAGATTTTCCGGAAAATCAGAATTTTGTTTCTTTAGCGGTGGCGAGAAAGTTTGACTCTTTTCAAAAATTTGATTTTGAATTTGAGGGGCAATTTGTGAAGCATCAGGGTGTAGAAAAATATAAAGAGTATACAGCAGCTATTTTTATACGTTTGGTAGATCTTTCCTGGGACAATGTTATTGATATGAGTTTTGCACTCGGAGAAGGGCTTTCATATACAACGGTTATTCCTCAATTTGAAGCGGCTAATCATGAACGTGCGACCCGGTTATTAAATTTCCTTGCCTTTGAAACAACGTTTGCACACCCTGAAAATAAAAATTGGGAAGTGGTAATCCGGATTCATCATCGTTCTGGTGTGTTTGGGTTATTTAATGGTGTGCGTGGTGCATCGAATGCCTGGGCATTGGGCTTGCGTTATAAGTTCTAAACCTGATTTATAGATCGTAAATTATTTATTGCGATGTACTTTCCATAAATAAAAATACATTGTAGGCATTTTTTCGGTTGGCAGCATCAAAGGCGGGCAGGAACATATAATCCCCCCAGTCTATTTGTGCATAGGCTTCGGCAAATGGGGTCCAGTTTTCGACGGCGGTTTGCATAGTATTTTTAAGTAATGACAGGTAGTTATAGGTCATATTGATTAAAGCATTGGGATCTTTTGCTAATGGGCCATGGCCGGGCAGGATAGCTGAGACACTAACCATACGCATACTTTCTAATGCTTTTAGCCAGTTAAAAATATTAGCCTGGCCAACAAAAGGGATACGGCCTTCAAATATTAAATCACCTGAAAATAAAACATTATCCGGCTCAACCAGTAAGGTTAAGTCACCTTCCGAATGTGCATTGCCCAGGGGAGTTATTTTAAAGTTAATGCCACCTAAGCTAAATTTGTATTCGGCACTAATATATTGATCGGCTGGTATCAGGCGGGTTGACTGGTTAACCCACGGGGCAAGATCGATGCGACGTGTTGCCAATAAATTATCCGATGCGTTGGATGCAAGATAAACCCGGGCACCTTGTGGTGCAATTATTTTTGCACCAAGTTCTTTAAAAACCTGTAGGCCATAAAGATGGTCGGCATGATAGTGGCTCATAACCACATAGCGCACTGGTTGTTTTGTAACCTTGCGAATTTCTTTATAAAGCCGTGTTGCAAGTGACGGTGTGCCTAAAGCATCAAATACAACCACGCCATCATTGGTTACAACAAAGCCGGCATTGGAAATAAACCCTGCATTGTCGGTGGCAATACCGGCTTTGCCCTGAACAAAGTAAACATGTTTGGATACTTTAACTGCTTTTAAATCAACATTTACAACAGGGTAGTTATTAATAGCACTGGTTGCGTATACATTTATATTTAGAATTAAAAATAAAACAGCAATAAGAACAGGTTGTTTTTTCATAACAGAACTCAGTTGAAACCGGGTGTAAATAATACTTTATGATTGTAGCATAGACATTGCAAGATACGATTAGGTTCACTCTGAGTAGTGGGTAGGGATAAGTACATGGCCTGCTCTCGGGCAGGCCATGTTTTAATGCAGTTTATACCGTTTGGTAATAAATATTTTGCGGATGATTTGCTTGGGCAAAGAAAAACCAACGTTCGGCAATTAAACCAATGTACTGAACGATAAAGGCACTGAATAACAGAGTACGATTTGCATCTTCGATGCCTGCCCAGATTAAAATACTGGGAATAATAAAAACCAGTACCAAAAAAATCCATTTTACAGATTTAAAAAATAAAGCCGACATATGGTGATTAAAATCACGGGTGTTAACCGAACCGCCCATCATCCCCATTGCGATTTGTTTTACTTTTGTATGGCGCACGCCAATCGCAGTTTGTGGTGATGACTTGTATTTGATATTACGGTTACGTAATAAAGACGCAACACGGGTAATTAAAGCCGTAAGGGTAATAATAATAGACCAGATACCAAAGAACTTAAGTAGCCCTGGTGCTGTATAGGTTGCAAATGCGGTTGCTAATACAAAACCAGAAGCTGTGCCGAGCAACGTGTAATTAATAACGGTCAGTGGCGTGTGCCATTCCTGTAAGAATTTTAAACAGGCGTAAATCATGCCGGTACATAAAAACAGGGCAAAAGTTGCAAGCATACCCAGAATGCCCACGATTAAAGAAACAGAGAGTTCGGCACCGGCTTCGCTGGTAAATAAAACGATATCCCATTGCAGATAATGCATAACCGCGTAAATAAACAGTAAGCCCATCACGGTTGGTAGCGCAATCACTTCGCGCGATAACCATGAAGTGCGCCACATAGCTGCTGCACGCCATGCACGTTCAGGGTGGCCGAGGTGGAAGAAGGAGGCAATTAAGCCACCGACTAAAAAGAGTAGAGCAACCACCCCGCCAATACTATAAAACTCGACGCTGGCTGCTGCTGGCAGTAACTTGACAGCCGAATAACTTTGGCCGGTAAATAATGCCAGAAATAAACCCTGGCCGACGCCAATTAAGGTTGTTAAAAAGATTACGCTAAATGCCGGATGCATTGTTATTTCCTCTGTTTCTTCTTCCGCTGGTTACCCAGCTTATAAAATATTAAAATGACTAATCGCCGTTTCTACCAACTGGTTGAATCATCCAACGTAGGCGCATCAATTGGGCCATGTGGTTTACGTTGTTCTTTATTCAGTGGGTTATCTGCACGTTCTAGTTCATCTTTATGAATATGTTTACGAGTTTTACGGCGTGGTAAATAATGATTAGACGGTTTGGTTCCCCATTCTGGCATTAACTGATAGCCACCTTCTTCACGAATTGTCACAGATATTTCAGACTCTGAATCATGCACATCACCAAATAATCGTGCACTGGTTGGGCAAGCTAATACACAGGCCGGCTTACGTTCTTCTTCGGGTAGATTTTCATCGTAAATACGATCCACACAGAGCGTACATTTTTTCATAACTTTCTGGTGTTCATCAATTTCACGGGCACCGTAAGGACAGGCCCATGAACAGTAACGGCAACCAATGCATTTGTCGTAATCAACTAATACGATACCGTCGGATTCACGTTTGTAACTTGCACCGGTTGGGCAAACAGGCACGCACGGTGGATCTTCGCAATGTAAACAGCTCTTGGGAAAGTGAACGGTTTCGGTTAATGGAAACTCGCCGACTTCATAGGTTTGTACACGGTTAAAGAAAGTACCGGTTGGATCCTGTCCGTAAGGGTTATCGTCACACATTGAACCTGCGGGGCCGGATGTGTTCCATTCTTTACAACTGGTTACACAGGCATGGCAGCCTACGCAAACGTTTAAGTCGATAACTAATGCTAACTGAGTCATTACGTTGTCCTGTTTTATCTTACTGCGGGATAAGAATTATTTTTGGTTAAATTTGCCGGCAAA
>CAZEZI010000009.1:0-31394 GCA_964516315.1 uncultured Thioalkalispiraceae bacterium | reverse complement strand
TTTTCTCTTTAAAACCATAATATTACAATGATTAGCATAAGTTGAATTTATGGTAGCTAAATACCATTTTAGTAGGGTATGTAAGTCACTCATATCGTTAAAGATCATCACCTGAGACGCTATAGGGATAGTTTTAATAATGCCCACCCAAAAAAATTTAATCCATTGATTTTAATACAGATGCACCACATAACAGTTAAAACTAAACAGCCGCGACGCCCGCACTCAAGCCCGGCTAACCGGTATACTCAAGCTCTCGTGGGCTGGCTTTTCCATCGGTATGACATTAAGGATTAAAGATGTATAAATCAAGTTGGTCTGTTTTTAAGCTGATACTCGTTGCATTAGCCACTGCCGCCTTTACCGGCTCCGCTACAGCAAACAATGAAAATAGTGACGAACGACAGGCGCTACTATTAACCGCGGCTGAGCGTGCCCTGGTTTTAACTGAAATGCGGCTCTTTCTGGCCAGTGTACAAGCCATTGTCGAAGGTGTCAGTAAAGACAACCTGCCTCTCATAATAAAAGCAGCGCGCAAGGTTGGTGCAAAGGCTCAACCAGAAATGCCGGCTTCACTCACGCGTAAACTCCCTCCCGGTTTTAAAAAACTCGGCCATGACACACATAAAAAATTTGACATGCTGGCACTGGATGCCCAACAGCTTGGCGACCCGCAATACAGCCTCCAGCAGTTATCCGAACTGATGAATAATTGTGTCGCATGCCACGCCACTTACAAAATTAGTCCTGAAGGAAAATAACAACCCGGCAAGTTTTAATGCCAGAAATTTGTTAAAAACCGTCTACTTTTAAGCTGACATACTTTTCGATAAATATATCTATATATTTCAATTGGTTATCACCTGTTTTGTTTTTCGGGTTCGGGCAACCAACTCTATTTTCATACAATATAAACTCTATAATAGTTGTTAACTGTTATAGTTCATGTATTCTTTTAAAAAACACTGAAACTAAAGAGGAAGCACATGGATACTTCGCTGATTATTTTTCTTGTTGTTATTGCCATTCTGGTATTCTATGTTATATCAATTTACAACCAGCTCGTGGCTCTTCGCAACCGCTACAAAAATGCGTTTGCGCAAATCGAAGTCCAGTTAAAACGCCGCTATGATTTAATTCCAAATTTAATTGAAACCGCCAAAGGCTATATAAAGCACGAACGCGAAACGCTCGAAGCCGTTATTGCTGCACGCAACTCGGCTGCTGATGGTCTGGCCGCCGCCGCCGCCAATCCCGGCAATGCCGATGCAATGAAATCGCTCAATGGCGCGGAGGGAGCATTGGCTGGTGCTATGGGGAAATTCAATATGCTGATGGAAGCCTACCCCGATTTAAAAGCCAACCAGAATATGATGCAGCTTAGCGAAGAGCTGATTTCAACCGAGAACAAAGTGGGCTTTGCCCGTCAGGCTTTTAACGATCAGGTCATGGCTTATAACACCTATAAACAAAGCTTCCCACAAGTGGTGCTTGCTGCCAGCTTTGGCCATGCGCAAGATGCCACCTTGCTCGAGTTTGAAGATAGCAAAGAAATACAGGCTGCTCCCAAGGTTTCCTTTTAACACAGGCTGGGGTGAAGCATAAACCCCAACAGCTCGGAACGACCGATATGTTGGGGTTTGTTATTGCTTGCCCCAACCTGCACAACTGGATCACCGTTCCAGCCTTTTGCCGAGGACAGGCTCTGGGCAAGAACAACGAATTAACCAGAGATTTCATTTATGGACTTTTTCCAATCACAAGATACCGCAAGGCATAACACCAAACGTCTGGTTGTTTTTTTTGCACTGGCTGTTATCGGGCTTATTGTTATTACTAATTTATTAGTGATGTTGCTATTTGGCTTTCTTGATACCGGCGAACAGGGCTTAACACTGAATTCAGTTACCGCCCAGTTTGACTGGCGCATTTTTCTTACCATCGGCGCACTGGTATTAACCGTTATTCTTGGTGGCAGTGCTTATAAAACCATGGCCTTATCCGGCGGAGGTACCGCAGTAGCCGAATCACTGGGTGGCCATCTGATTGATCAGAACACCCGTGATTTACACGAACGCAAAGTACTGAACGTGGTAGAGGAAATGGCGATAGCCTCCGGCACACCCGTCCCCCCTGTTTATTTACTTGCAGACGAAGAAGGCATTAACGCCTTTGCAGCAGGCTACTCGCCCGGTGACGCGGTGATTGGCGTTACCCGCGGCACTATTGCTTTTTTAAACCGTGATGAATTACAGGGGGTAATTGCGCATGAGTTCAGCCATGTGTTGCACGGCGACATGCGGCTGAATATTCGCTTAATTGGTGTCTTACACGGTATTTTGTTATTAGGTTTAATTGGTTATTTTGTTCTACGTTCTACGCGTGGTAACAGCAAAAATGCCGGACCCATTATCGGGCTTGGCATTGGCCTGATTGTTATCGGCTATGCCGGTACTTTTTTTGGTAATTTAATCAAGGCATCGGTTAGCCGACAACGTGAGTTTCTTGCTGATGCTTCCGCCGTACAATTTACCCGTAACAAAGATGGCATTGCCGGTGCGCTGAAAAAAATCGGCGGCTATGTTCCCGGCTCCAGACTGGAGTCACCCGAAGCGCCGACTATGAGCCATGCTTATTTTAGTTCGGGTGTATCATCAATGCTGGGCTCATTATCTGCAACCCACCCGCCATTGGAAGTTCGTATACAACGCATCGACCCGACCTGGGACGGTGTTTTTGAGCCGGTTACACACGAAGTAAGCGAGCAAACAGACGGTGACGCTCTGGCAGCAGCAAAAAAGGAACAGCAACAGACACGCGCTGACAAAATAACCGGCGCTGTCACCGGCGCGATAATAATCAATGAAATACTCAACAGCATTGGGCAAACCGATGCCACACAATTAAACTATGCCGCCACGCTTATCAATGACATTCCGGATACTGTTCGACAAGCCCTTCACGAACCCTACGCAGCACGTGCAGTAATTTACTGCCTGATTATCGATAACAATCCCGATGTGCAGAAAAAACAATTTCAACATTTAAAAGAGTTTGCTGACACCGGTATTTATGAACTCAGCCAGAAGCTGTTTAAGACTATAAGCCAGCTTGATATTAAATTTCGCCTACCGTTAATAGACATTGCCTTGCCCGTTCTGCGGCAGTTGTCAAAAAGCCAGTACCGGTTATTTAAGAAAAACCTGAACCAGTTAATAACAGCCGATGGCAAAGTGGATATTTTTGAATGGTCGCTGCAAAAAATCCTGCTTTCAAACCTGGAAAAAGAACTGGGCGAAAAGAAAAACCATGCCAGCAAAAAAACAGCCCGCTATGGATCACTGCGCAGCGTTAAAAAGCATATTGAAATATTAATAAGCATGCTGATTTATACTTGCCAGAAAAACAAAACCCCGCAAGACGCAGAAGAAATTAAAACGGCCTTTCGCAAGGCACAGCAGGAATTAAAGATAAAGGACTTAACACTATTGCCCTATGAGCAAATAAATTTTGGCAACCTTGAGCAGGCTATAGATACACTGACTTTGCTAAAACCATTACAAAAACCCCGGCTGTTAAAAGCCTGCCTTATTTGTATGACACAAGATCAACAATACTCAACACAGGAAAAAGAACTGATGCGTGCCATTGCAAACACCCTTGATTGCCCGATACCCCTGTTTGTTGAATAATTGCCACCGCATTACCAAACATTCAGGGCAGCCCCCTGGTGTAATTACTATTACTTTCAGCTTAAACAATAACCAAAATTATAAAGGCTTTAAAACTTTATGCTTATGCCTGCAAAAAAACCCTTGCCAGACAAATCATACTCGTTAAAAGCACTGGAACTAATAAAACGAAAGCTTGATTCAACCTCTAAATCCATCTGCTTATATTGCATATAAACACCGATGCGCTGCCACTCATATGCAATACCTGCGAAGATCTGATAGGCAAAACCATCAACACGGTTATCGTTGTCACGGCCAAAGGCATAACCTGCACCCAGGCCAACATAAGGCAACCAATGTGATCCGACTTTATAATTAAAATAATATTTTGCAGCAAAAAATGCCACATTTACCTTAAGTTTTCGATTTAGATTATTGCCAACAAAAGAATTTTCGAAATACATATGTTCGGCACCAATCGTTAAACCATTGGTAAAACGGTGTTCATATTCAAAACCCAGAACACTGTTCGATTGTGTGTCAAAGCGATAACCGGCCGTTACCGTATTATCCATTTCATAAACCCCTGCTTTCGGAATAACAACATTCTTACGCTGTTTAGCCGACACCGTATGGAAAGGTAAAAGCAAAACACACAAGACAATAAAAAAATTAAATATCCTCATAGTTCCCTCTACTTAAGTCATAAATACTAAATGTAGCGTACAGTTACCAACAAATACAATTCAAACCATAGACGCATACACGGCCACCTGATAATAGCCATTAATTTGCGCAACATATACTATTTATTTATTCCCACTTTAAATATAATATTATCTCCATACAAAACCGGGCTAACCTGCATTAATGAATACTCTCGAACCCAAAGCCAGTGTAATAATTGCTGTTTATAAAGATACCGAAGCACTCCGGAATATCCTGTATGCGCTCGACAGGCAAACAGAAAAAGCCTTTGAAATTATTATTACCGAAGACTGTGAGAGTGATGAAATGAAAGATTTTCTCTACCAGTACAAAAAACGCCCACACTTTTTCCATCTCACCCAGAAAGATAATGGCTGGAGAAAAACGCTGGCAGTAAATCGTGCTATTGCTTTTGCTAACACAGAATACTTAATGTTTTTGGATGGCGATTGTATACCTGACCCGCATTTTGTTGCATTACATCTGGATAATGCTGAACGCGGAAAATTTTTAACCGGGCGTAGAGTTTATCTTGGCCCTGTGTTTTCTAAAATGTTACGTAAAAAACCATCAAGAATTTCAATTATTCAAAACCGCCTGCTGTTTCTGTTACTGCTTATACCGTTACACCTGGATAAAGTACGCAGTTATGAAGTCGGTTTATCATCACATTTTATGCAATGGCTGCGTGGAAAAAAACCGGTTGGTATTATTGGTTGCAACTTTTCCTGTTTCAAACAGGATTTTCTCGCCATAAACGGCTATAACGAAGATTTAAAAGGTGTTGGCGGTGAAGACAGTGACTTGCAATGGCGTTTTGAAGGTTTAGGCATGGCAACAAAAGGGGTTAAATTTTTAATTCCTGTTTACCATCTTTACCATAAGAATACACGACAGGACAGCGATGTAAATCTGCAAAAAAGCAATGAAAACAGAAAAATCAATGCTTTTGTCTGTAAAAACGGGATTATAAAACTCTAGGCTGTTTCAGAGTATTATGATTTTAAAACTCATGGCACACGGACAATACCAATGCCATAACCCGTTTGCTCAGGATCATTAACAAATTCTTCAGTTACCGCTTTTTCCTTAAGCCGAGTCCAGAAATAATAAACCTGATTGCAGTCTAAAGCCTGCTTTTCAACAATGTCATGAAAGGCAATAATCCCGCCTGAACGCACAAGATGATGATAATCATTATAGTCTTGCTCAACACCAACTTCGGTATGATCACCATCAATAAACAAAAAATCAACTTTCTCGCCAGCTAATGCTGCTTCAACACGCTTAAGGAAACTCTTATCATGTGAGTTTCCACTTAAATGGGTTACTTTGCAGCCTGACTCTGGAGAAGGAAAAGATTCGTAAATTTTACGTCTGGCTTTGGGATCCTCCAAATCACAACTTACAACTTTTGCTGTTGCCAGATTCGCCCAAATAAAAAGTGTGCCACCTTGTGCTGTGCCTATTTCCAGAATATTTTCCGGTTTTAACTCCGCGACAGCTTTTGCAAGTGACATAATTTCAGAGCGCACCTGAATACTGCTTACTTTCATGTAACCTGCTGAAGAAGGAAACTTCATAGCCCAATCTATCAGGGTATCCATATTGAATGATTTTTTATGGAATTCTGCCAGTTTTTTCAAAACAGAAGCTTGATTAAATGGGATACGCAGGGAACGATTAATATGTTTGAGCCGGGAAGCAAGTGACATAGGTAAAACCTTTTTTATTATACAGAGTGTCTATTTACACGATTATAACTATAAAACGATAAAAAAGCCCTGCTCAACTTCTTGAACAAGGCTTTTAAATATTTAATTATAGAGCTAATGCGCTCTAAAAATTAAAGTGACTTGTAATAATCAATCAGGATTTTAGCCACTTCAGGACGTGAGAATTCTTTAGGTGGCGCTTCGCCGTTACCTAACATTTCACGAACCTTGGTGCCTGATAATAAAACAAAGTCTTCTTTTTCGTGATCAGGTGCTTCGCACATCATCACAACCTTGTTTAATTTCTTCGACCAGGCGGTGTGATCAGCCTTAAAGATTTCGATGTCCATTGCACCAGCAGGTACTTCATCTTCAAAGATAGTTTGCGCATCGAAGGCACCGTAGTAATCACCCACACCAGCATGATCACGACCAATAATAAAGTGTGTGGCACCCATGTTTTGACGGAAGTAAGCATGCAATACTGCTTCACGAGGACCCGCATAAAGCATATCGAAGCCATAACCCGTTACCATTGCACTATTGGCCGGGAAGTAAACTTCTACCATTTTACGGATGGCTGCATCACGTACAGGTGCTGGAATATCACCGGGCTTGAGTTTACCAAGTAACATATGAATCACCAGGCCATCACAACCTAAACGATCCATTGCCATGTGGCAAAGTTCTTCGTGTGCCAGATGCATCGGGTTACGGGTTTGGAAAGCAACTATTTTTTTCCAGCCGTGTTCTTGTATTTCATTGCGAATTTCAACAGCGGTACGGAAAGTGTCCGGAAATTCAGTCTGGAAGTAGCTAAAATTCAAGACCTGAATGGAGCCTGAAACAGCCGTTTGGCCCTGGCTATTAAATGCCGCCACACCCGGGTGTTCCATATCATCGGTACGATAAACCTTATCGGTCATGATTTTCATTTGCTCATCAGAAACCTGTTCAATGGCTTCGACATCCATCACCGCAATAACCGGATTACCATCAACATTCGGGTCACGCAAAGCAATGCGTTTTGCATCGCCAATCGCATCGGCATTGTCTAATAAACACATGACTGGAACGGGGAAAAATGAACCGTCTGTGAGTATCATTTTTTCAGCAGCACCCATTGCATCAGCAACATTCATAAAGCCTTTTAACGGGTTAAAATAACCACCCCCCATCATGACCGCGTTACCCGCAGCCTGTGAACTGATCACGACCGATGGCAGGGACTGCGCTTCTTTGTTTAATTTATCATGTTCAGCAACGTCGTAGACGAAGCGCGGTTGTAACTCGTCAGAACCTATTGGTTTAATCATCCTGTATATCCTCATTTGTTGGTCATAACCCCACCGTTTACCAAACAAAGTGGGTGACACATTTCATCATTTTTAAAATCTGTAAATACTGAAACTCTTGCGTAACACCTTTTCCAGCACCAATAAAAAAGTACAGCAACTATACAACACTATATATAAGGTTAATATCAAGGTAATTTATAAGGCCATAGATGATATAAGCTATTGAAAACTAAGGGTGAATAAATTCTGCAAGCTGCTTAAACTCTTCCGAGCGTGCACTGCCTTTACGCCAAACCAGCCCAATCTCGCGATAACTGTTTTCCTGCAGTGTGGTTAGCCTGATTTTTGTACCGCGTAAAAGTGCTGAACCCACTGCCATTTCGGGTAAAAAGGTGATCCCAAGATCACTTTCGACCATCTGCACTAAAGTGAATAAACTGGTCGCGCTAAAGCGGCTTATTTTTTCAGGTTTACGTAATTTACAGGCCGACAGGGCATGGTCACGCAAACAATGTCCTTCTTCGAGTAGCAAAATAGTTTCACTATCCAGTTTACTAAATTTATAGTTTTCGGGATCAACCAGTTTGCTCCTGACGTGACTCGCCAGCATAAACTTGTCTTTAAACAAAACGTACTGCTCGGTATTTTTAAGATCATAAGGTAATGCAAGCAACAAAATATCCAGTTCACCGCTCATTAATTGATGGTAAATTTTCTCCGACTGATCTTCTTTAAAATACAATTCTAAATGAGGAAATTTTTTACGAATCTTTGGTAGTACTTTAGGTAATAAAAAGGGCGCAATAGTTGGGATAACACCCATTTTTAATACCCCGGTCAACGGCGACTGATAATCCCTCGCAATTTCAAGCAGACCTTCTGCATCGTGCAAGCACAATTGCGCCTGCTGAATAACCCGCTGACCAATAGAGGTAATAGTGACACTTTTATTGGTTCTGTCGACTAGCTGCACGTTGAGCAGGTTTTCCAGCTCTTTTATTGCTACACTGAATGCAGGCTGTGAAACAAAACAGGCTTTTGCAGCTTTACCAAAATGCCCAAATTCGTTCAGTGCGACTAAATAACGCAGTTGTTTTATCGTTGGCAGATGCATATCAGACTCCCGGCTTATGTATAGTTTAAATATATCAATATAATAATTTTAATCAAATATATTTATCGTTAAAAGTACCCTAGAATGCTTCCCATCAGTCACAAACACGACTTAAAAATTTTTTAATTTAATACGAGGTATTCAATATGTTAAGCAATAAAGAAGGTCAGTCTGTCCCCAGCGTCACATTCCACACCCGCCAGAATGACGAGTGGAAGGATGTAACAACCGATGAGTTATTCGCTAATAAAACCGTGGTGGTTTTTAGCTTACCCGGCGCGTTTACACCCACTTGCTCATCCAGCCATTTACCACGCTACAATGAACTGGCAAAAACATTTAGCGACAATGGTATTGACGATATTATTTGTATGTCGGTAAACGATACTTTCGTTATGAATGCCTGGAAACAGGATCAGGATGCTGAAAACATTACCATTATTCCTGATGGCAATGGCGAGTTCACTGAAGGTATGGACATGCTGGTTGATAAAAACGACCTTGGCTTTGGCAAGCGTTCATGGCGCTATTCTATGCTGGTTAAAAATGGCGTGATTGAAAAAATGTTTATCGAGGAAAATGTACCTGGCGACCCGTTTGAAGTGTCCGATGCTGATACCATGCTCGACTACATTAACCCAAAGGCCAAAAGACCGGATACGGTTAGTCTTTTCACCAAAAAAGACTGCCCGCATTGTGCACGTGCAAAGCAGTTGCTGGATAAGCAAGGTTTAGATTATGAAGTGATTGAGTTAAATAAAAATGTCACGGAGAAAAGTCTGAACACCATTACCGGTACAGATACCGTTCCACAAATCTACATCAATGGTAATCATATTGGTAATGCGGATGCCCTTGAAAAATATTTTAACCAGTAAAATTATTTAAACAAGTAAGCACGCAACAAAGTAGCCCGGATAGTATCCGGGCTACTTTGTAATTTCGTTATATCGAGAATAATCACCTCAATTATAAATGTCCATTCTGTTCTACCGTCGTCACCCAGTAAATTCCACGACCCGCTATGCCTTGCGTTGTGCTGCGTATTGAATCAAGAACCCGGTTAACGTCTGCATCTTCAAGTAATATATCCACTCGTGCCCGCGGTGTATAACCAACGACTTTATCTCTCGCTGACAGAAAAGGATCACCGTCAATCTGCACCCCATGTCCTTCTACCTGACAAAAAGTAAAACCCGAAATATACTCCAGTGTTCGCAGGTGATCGGCCAGCTCTTGCTGCACGCTAGTGTGAATAACCAGTATCAAATGTTTCATAGCAATTTCTCCCCACGCTGTTTGCTCTGCACCCGCCTAAACCTGCGCTCTGCAATACCTTCTATCCAGGCATACAAAGTAGGCAATAAAATCAGCGTCAGTAAGGTCGAAGTGAACAGGCCGCCAATAACCACTACTGCTAATGGCCGCTGTAATTCCGAACCTGGCCCGGTTGCTGCCAGCAACGGTACCAAACCCAGGCTGGCAATCAATGCTGTCATCAACACGGGGCGTAAACGTCGCTCGGCTCCCTCCTGTACCGCTTGCAAAATACTGCGTCCGGCTTCACGTAACTGATTAAAGAAACTCACCATCACCACGCCATTGAGTACCGCAACGCCAAACAAGGTAATAAAACCCACCGAAGCCGGTACGGATAAATACAGCCCGGATAAATACAGGCTGACTACCCCACCTATCATCGCAAATGGAATATTTAAAATAATAAGCCCGGCCTGAGCCAGCGAACGAAAAGTAACAAATAACATCAGAAAAATAAGCGCAATCGCAATGGGTACCACAACCCCCAGTCGTTTAGCGGCACGCTGCTGGTTCTCAAACTGGCCACCGAAAGTAACATAATAACCAGGCGGTAAATCAATCGTGGTTTCAATGCTGCGTTGTACATCTTCAACAAAGCTCACCACATCGCGGCCTTCCACATTGGCTTGCACCACGACCTGTCGCTTGGCTGACTCGCGGGCAATTTCAACCGGGCCATCAACTTCATGCACATGTGCCAGTAAATGTATTGGTACTTTAGCACCGCGTGGCGTTTCAACCAGTAAAGCTTTTATATCATTAACCGAGGTACGTGCAGCTTGTGGATAACGCAATAAAACACCGGTACGACGATTATCTTCTATAATCTCCGTTGCAACCTGCCCGGCAACCGCGGTTTCAATCAGCATATTAATATCTTCAATATTAATTCCGTAACGTGCGATGGCGGACGGACGGATATCAATTTGTAAATAAGTCTGCCCGGACAGTCGACCACGAAACACATCCACTGCACCGGTTGTTTTATTCACCAGTTCCTCAATTTGGGTTGAAATGGTTTCCAGCACTTTCAGGTCATCACCATAAAGTTTAATGGCCATCGCGGCACGTACACCGGTTAACATTTCCGAGACACGCATATCAATTGGCTGGGTAAATGCAATATCAATCCCATCAAAGCGTTCCAGCTTTTCACGCAGTTTTTCCAACAAGGCTGGCTGGTCAATAGTCCATTCGTCACGAGGGCGAGTGATAATAAAATTATCAGTTTGATACAGTCCCATTGGATCCATACGCAATTCATCGGCACCCGTACGCGATACCACGCTGACAACTTCAGGAATTTCCATAAACGCCTTCTGGATAGGCGCATCGCGTTGCAGCGAATGCCGCAATGATATGTCCGATTCTTTTTCAACAATAATCACTGTCGAACCCTCATCCATCAGCGGCATGAACTCCTTACCAATATGTGGGAACAGTACAACAGCACCAGCCAGCGCCAGTAATGCGACACTGATAGCAATAAAACGAAACCGCAAAGCCCAGCTAACCACAGGGCGATAGAGCTTTTTCAAATGGCGCAATAGCCAGTCCCCTTTTTCCGGATTATCTTTATTATGCTCACCCTTCATTAACAAACTTGCCAACACAGGGATAACCGTTAGCGATAAAATCAGCGAGCCAAGCAGTGCAAACGAAATGGTAACGGCCAGCGGCGTAAACATTTTGCCTTCCAGCCCGGTCAAGCTAAATATTGGCAGGAATACCACAATAATAATAAGCACACCACTAATAACCGGAGTCGCCACTTCCAGCACTGCCCGATAAATCAAATGCAGACGGTTCACTCCTTTAGGTGCAGCACTTAATTGGGTATGAATGTTCTCAACCACCACCACTGCCGCATCCACCAGAATACCAATCGCAATCGCAATTCCTCCCAGCGACATCAGGTTGGCTGATACACCCGTTAAACGCATCATAGTAAAAGTGAACAAAACCGCTAATGGCAAAACCAGTGCCACTGTTAATGCCGCTCGCAAATTACCCAGCATAATAATTAGCACCAGCAATACCAGTAACACCGCTTCACCCAGTACTTTTTCCACTGTCCAGACGGCAGCGGTCACCAGTTCGCTTCGATCATAAAAAGGAACTATCTTGATGCCCTTGGGCAAGGTTGATTTGAGTGCTTCCAGTTCACGTTTCACCCCGGCCACCGTGCTACGACTGTTTGCACCTTTGCGGGATAATGCCAACCCGGTTACTACCTCACCTTCACCATCTGCCGTCACTGCACCATAGCGGGTTAAAGAGCCGATGCGAACCGTGGCGATTTGGCCAAGCTGAATGGGGACACCGTTTCGTGTCGCCACAGTAATACCTCGAATATCGGCTTCATTACGCAACAGGCCACGGGTACGTACCAGTAACATTTTCTCACCACGTTCAATGCGGTCACCACCGGCATTACGGTTATTTTTCTGTAATGCGACAAGCAAATCATCCATGCCCAGCCCATACTTTACCAATGCATTCGGGTTCGGCATTACTTCAAACGCACGTACTTCACCCCCCAGCGAGTTCACATCGGCCACGCCGTCAACCGTACGTAAACGTGGACGAATCACCCAGTCCTGAATGGCACGTAATTCACTGTTGCTATAGCCCTCGCCTTCAATGCGGTACATGTACATTTCACCCAATGGCGTAGTCACCGGCGCAAGTCCACCATCGACGCCTTCAGGTAAATCATTCCATACCTGACCAAGACGTTCATTAACCTGATTGCGTGCCCAGTAAATATCGGTACCGTCTTCAAAGTCGATTTTAATAATGCTCAGGGCGTACTTGGTCACCGAACGCAACACCGTTTGCCGTGGCAAACCCTGCATTTCCATTTCAATAGGAAAAGTAATCCGGCTTTCTACCTCGGTAGGTGACAGCCCCGGTGCTTTTACGATGATCTGCACCTGTGGCGCAGAAATATCAGGGAAAGCATCAATCGGTAATGTCTTGAATGCCCACAGTCCCCCTACTGACAGTGCTGTTGCAAGCAATAACATCATCAGTCGTTGTATTAATGAAAAACGTATTAAGCTGGCAATCATGATTATTTAACCCCGCCTGTGTTTATCCCAAGGTTAGGGAAATTATTATCCAGTAAGGAGATACCAGCCGACAGGCGAACCTCGGCAAGCTCAAGCCAGGCCTGTTGTAATAATTCAAGATAGCGCGCCTGCACATCAAAATAAGTATTATTGGCATCAATTAAGGTAAGAATATTCAATTCACCTGCTCCAAATCCTTTACGTGTTAAGCGAAACACATGCTGTGCGGGCTTTAAAAGCTCTTTTCGATAATGCTCAGCCTGTGCAATCAAATGGCCAAGATGCAAATGACTTTTATACAAACGTGTTCGTAAATCACGTTGCTTTATCTTCATCTCAGCTTGTGCCTGATGCACGGCATAACGCGCCTGGGTAACACGCCCGGTATTCGGATTCCACAAAGGAACCTGAACACTCAACATAATGCCGGTACTTTGTTGACGACGATTAGCAATAAATTCTTCAGTACGAAACAGGCTTAAGGTTGGATCTGTAAAACGCTGTGCTTGCGCGACCGCAACACCGGCTTGCGAAGCAGTAATGGCCTGTTTATAGGCCTCCAGTGACGGATGCGTCTGCATGTTTTTTTCCAGCATGCTAAAAGTGGCGATTGCCGACACCGGTGTCAACGGCATCAATGTTATTTTATCGCTAAGCGGTAAGCGTAATAAAGATTTAAAACTTGCTGCAGCTTCATCAAATTTTCCTTCGGCCATATCCGCGATTTGCTTAGCCGATTGCAATACGATATTCAGCCGCATTGTTTCCAGTGGAGTTAGATAACGAATAAGTGGATCATTTTTCCGTCCATGATATTGATAACGGTGTGCCTGTTGTAAGCGTTTTTTAGCCAGTTGTAACCTGGCCTGAGCAAACTGCAAAATATGTAGACGTTGTGCAACCTTGTATTCCAGTGCCAAACGTTGCTGACGGCGCAATGCCTCGGTACTGGCAAGCTCAGCTTTGGCCTGTGTGCGTTGATGGGATAACCGCCCCATCGGCAAGGGTTGCGAAACTTCCAGTTGGGTAACATTGTAACCACCATCAGAAGTCTCCAGCCCCAGTGTTTCATCGACCTGAACACTGACACTGGGATTCGGCCATGCGCTGGCTTGTTCCAGCTTCCCCTGCTGTTTACCGATTGCTGCATCTGCTGCTTTTATTTCCGGTGCGACTTCCAGCGCACGCTGAATACTGGCACCCAACGTCCAGCGTAACGGGTTCGATGGCGGGGGCGATGCCAATGCAAGTGATGGCAACATTAATAGTGAAGCACCCAAACCAGCACTTAATAATAAAGGTATTAATATCTTGTTCATAAAATTATCCACTTCAATCAATGGGCAACAGGTTTACTGATTGCTACTTAAAAATTTCAAACCGTTTGTCAATATGCAAACAACATTTATTAGTGATACGGAAACACAACAGCAAAGAAACGACTTTTCCGCTGTGTAAATCTTTATCAATAACAGCCGCAGTCATGCGGCAGAAATTAAACTGAGATAAATTGAGGTGGAGCGCGAAGCGGTGGGTGAAGTAAATAATAGACTGGCGGGTATTCTATTCTGGAAACCCGTTTTTTACGAAACAGAGATAAGGACAGAATATATGAACTAATACATATAAACGTAAACAGTAAAATAAATGAATTAAACGATTCAGCTTTCTTTACCAGACTACCGGAGCCAACTTCAATTTCGGCAGGACGTTCGTTATCATTCTTATATTGAGCATCATATATTATATCCTGCTGTGAATAGGCCGGATGCAATGCAATGCTGTGCCCGCTATGGGCAGATGAGGCAACACCTTCATGATGAACATGCATGTGCAACCTGGAGGCCTGCCCAAGCAGCAGTGCAAAACCCAGGCATGCGATCAACGCATAGCTTGATATATTGTTATAGCGCCTTCTCATACCGGGAAAGTTTATATAGCGTAGCAAGATAATGCAAACCGCACTGAAAAAAATCTCTCTAATAGAGAATCGCTTAAAAACCTGCCTTTTTTAATGCTATTAATACCAGGAACCACAAATTTAGCCCGTTATCATGATCTAACCCGGATACTGCCCTTCCACAGAGTCTACTGCGCTGCATCCAGCCTGTACCGCCAATCAGCAGTTAGGATTAAAGGTCAAAACAAATATAAAAACAATGACTTAGAACACCCTGCATTTAAGAATATTCTACTATATTTTATACTCACCCCTTAATTTAAGGTATAATACGCCTCCCTGAAAATTCCTTTTCAGCAAAAACCCAATAGCTAAGCCATTTGGGTCAATTTCATTTTGGCGCAATAAACTGCAAGAGACACAAATTATGAGTATTGAAGACACACAAGGCCCTTTTGGTAACATTCCACATAACAGCCCCGTCCAGCCAAAACGCTTAAACGGTAGTGATAAATTTAGCTTCAGCTGCTACAAAGGAATTTCATGCTTTAATGCCTGTTGCCGGCAAGCCGATATTACCTTAACCCCTTATGACATATTACGTCTTAAAGATAACCTGGGGATGACCTCAACCGAGTTTTTGAAAAAACACACTGTACCTTTCGAAATTGATGGCCAGGGCTTACCCGGCGTTAAGCTTCGTACTGAAGATGATAACCCCGTTTGTCTGTTACTGGATGGCGATAATGGCTGTGGTGTTTACAAAGACCGCCCATCAGCCTGTCGCTATTACCCTGTTGGTCTGCTAAATATGCGCGCCTTTAAAGCAGAAAAAGAAGAGCAGCATTACTTTATGGTAAAAGAAAATCGCTGCAGCGGGCACAACGAAGATCGTGAAATTACAGTTAATGAGTACCGCAAAGAACAGGGGCTCGAAGAATACGATGACTTTAACTGGCAGTACTATCGTTTAATCTTAAAGAAAAAATCGTCCGGGCCCACCATTGGTAAGCCATCCACACAAAGCTTTCATTTTTTCTTTACTGCCGCTTACGATGTTGATCGTTTCCGTGAATTTATCAAAACACCAAACTTCTTAAAAGTTTATGCGATACCTGACGATGAATATAAAGAACTACTTGAAGATGACTATAAACTGGTTAGTTTTGGCCTAATGTTAATGCACCAGGTTTTATTTGGTGAAAACACCATTCCACTGGTAGAAAACGCTTACGAAAATCGCACTGAAGAACGTAAAGATGTACTTGAGGCAAAGAGGAAATTAGCCGAGGAAATTGCCAAAAAAGAAGATCCGACTGATCAGTATATTAAGGATTAACCAGGAGATTACAACATTCAAATCAATTAACCACAACGAACATAGTGTATTCGTTGTGGTTAATAAAAAAACTAATTACGATATAGACCACGCCTGCTTGCGCGTTCTGCTTGTTCAACCTGCTTCATAACCAGACCAATGGCATCTGCGTAAGGCACTGTACCTGCTTTACGAATAATCGCCATACCTTCGCGGCTGAGCGCAAACTTTATAAATTTACGTACTTTAGGTGAGCTGCTTCTGCCTTTTGTAACAAGATACAGCGGGCGATACAAAAGGTACTGTCCGTTTTTAATATTTTCAAATGTGGGCGCTTTACCATCCAGTTTCAGAATTTTTACATCACGGCGTTTCGCACTACTGATTCCAGTAGTGCCAATACCAATGAGATTTTTCTGAATCCCTTTTTCTAACGGGCCTGATGATTTCACAACATATTTAGCCACCGGAAATTTCTGATCATAATTAGCAAAAACAAGCTCCCGCAATGTTCTCCCTACACCTGAAAATTTACCACGGCGAACATAGAGTTCTATTGGTGCATTACTGCCCCCCAGCTCTTTCCAGTTTCTGATCTTACCCAGATAAACACCTTGAAGCTGTTCGAATGTAATGCTATTGACCGGGTTATTTTTATGCACGATAACCGCGAGTGCATCCCAGGCAACCGGTATCTGGTAAGCACTGCGTTCTTCCGGATGCTTTTCCATCGCCACACGACAGGCACCTCCAATATCAATCGTCCCTTTTGTTGCTTTACGAATGCCTTTAGTCGCACCACCACCACTAATATTAACTTTTACACCAGTCTTTTTTTCATAGGCTTTTGCGAGTTCTTTCATAAAGGCTTTTTTGGTAATACCACAGCCTGCCCAGTTAATTTCGTTTGCGGCCGACGAATAAGCGGACATGGACACGGCGCCAAGAACCAAAAAAGTAACGAATACGGAGATTTTCCTGCTCATAATATGTTTCCTCTAACTATAATATAGACGCTTATGCTTATCTGAATACCCTTGCTGGCAAATACTTTAAATATTCAATGCTATATACTGAAAGTTCAAAGTTTATTATCGACAGATAAATCAAATAGTTAAGCGGTTTTTATTGTAATATTATCTAATTAAACCTGTACCAGACTAAGTTAGGGGGATATTAGCCGGTATTTAGGAATATAGAGTCCAGTGATTGCTGAAACGGCGAACAACCAATTTATACACCCGAGTATCCTTAACGACGTCCAAAATATCATTTTAAAAGTCTATGGCAATTAAAACCCTATAAAATACAACAGGATAGGGTGAAGCCATCAGATGTTGGTTAAAGTATAACCTATTTTTGAGCTAACTGACTATAAAATTGCAGGCATAAAAAAAGCCTGCTTAATTTAAGCAGGCTTTTTCCATTAAGCAAAAACCAGGGCTTACTTGGCAATTTCTTCCAGTTGTTTGGGTGTAATAATTTGCCCGTCTAAACCGGATTGCTTACGATCTTTGCCATATGCCACGCTCATTAATGTCGAATAATACACAACCGGCATATTAAACTTAGTTTTGTATTTAGCATTAATGTCATTTTGATAGGCTTCAACATTCAACTGACAAACCGGGCAAGGTGTAACAATCATATCCGCGCCACCGTCATAAGCCGCCTCAATAATATCCTTGATCAAAGCTTGTGATTTTTCTGGCTCAGAGAAGGCCAGGGCACCACCGCAGCACGATACTTTCTTGTCATAGTTTTCAACCGGCTCGGCACCCATTGTTTCAACAAGCTTGTCCAGATATTTTGGATTCTCAAAAGATTCACCATCAATACCGAAAGGACGATTCGTCTGGCAGCCCACATAACCGGCAATTTTAATACCGTCTAATGGTTTTTTAACATGTTTACCCAGTTCGTCAAAACCAAAGTCTTCGATTAGCACTTCCGCCATATGACGTACATTTTGATTGGCCTTAACCGATAAACCACCCGCCGCTAATGCTTCGTTGGTTTCTTTCATTAACTCTTCATCGGCATTTAAACGTTCTTTGGTTTCGCGTGTTGCCAACCAGCAAGCTGCACAGGTTGCAACAATATCCTGATCCGGTGCATTGGCTTCAGACAAGGCCATATTACGTGCACTTAAAGCTAAACGAGGTAACTCGCCACCTTCGGCATAACCGATGGAAGCGGCACAACAGTTCCAGTCCGGAATGGTATTAAGCTGTATATCTAATACGTCACACATCGTTTCAACCGATGTTTGATAGTTCGAACCTGATGCTGCTTTTTGTGATGAGCAGCCAGGGTAAAATGAATATTCTTTTTTCGCCATGATTGCTCTCCTAGTCAAACTTCGTCATTTTAGCGTCTTCAATTTCACGCGCTTTTTTCAAAATCGCATGCAAACCGCTGGTATCTTTAATACCGTGCCCACCTAATATTTCCATCGGTGACAGACGTTTGGTTTTCATCATGCTCATACCTAAAGGCATAGCTTTAATCGCAACTTTAATGCCATTAATAAGACCATTCATGAAATAAAGAGCAATACCCAGTTTCAATTCGTTTACACGGCCTTTTTTGGTTAAGTTGTTCCAGAACATAGTGGCAAACTTGCGCGTAGGTTGATTTTTAGGTGCGAGACCTAAACGGTGTGCGTAATTCGCAAGACCGTGCATGATATGCGTAATCGGCAATTCACGCGGGCAACGTGCGATACAGTTATAACAAGATGTACACATCCACATTGCATCACTTGATAACACTTCGTCACGTTTACCGGCACGAATCATCATAAAGATTTTTTGCGGGGTATGTTCCCAGGCATTACCTAAAGGACATGAACCGGCACATACACCACATTGCATGCACATTTTAACCCAATGACCTTCTTCTACGTTCGCTTCGACTTCTTTAAGGAAGTTATTACGATAATAATTAATTGCATCTGTAGCCATGACTTCCTCCTAGAATTTAAACGGACTTAAACCGATTTTTTCAATCGTTTCAGCCATGTCATTGATTAGTTTAGGTGCACGTTCGATATCGGTAATCGCAATCTCGTAGGTTTCAACCCGTTCAGGCTCAAGCGCCAGAGACTGCAAAGTATCATCAACCTTACTCATACGTGTATGTGCAATTTCAGAACCCTTAACAAAGTGACACTGATAGTTTTCGCCTTTCTGGCAACCCATCAGGATTACACCATCGTAACCGGAGTTCATTGCATCAGTAATCCAGATAAGATTCACCGAACCTAAACAACGAACTGGAATAACCCGCGCATAAGCGCTGTATTCTGTTTTATTCATGGCAGCCATATCGAGTGCAGGATAAGCATCGTTTTCACATGCCAATACTAAAATACGTGGCTTCTCTTCGAACTCGTCAGGGATATCGATATTTTTAAGCTGCTGACCAACTGAATCTATCGAGTAATTTTCAAACGAGATAACACGCACTGGACAAGCACCCATACAGGTACCACAACGTCGACAACGTGCTTCATTAAATTGCGGGAAGCGTTGCTCATCTTCATCAATCGCACCGAACGGGCATTCCACAGTACAACGTTTACACTGCGTGCAACCTTCACGACGGAAAGACGGGTAACTTAAATCACCCGAACGCGGATGCGCTGCACGGCCTTTACCGGCGTTTTCAATTTCCTGTAATGCTTTCATGGTGGCACCCACAGCATCTTCAATCGCTTGCGCACCGTCCATTGGACGACGAACAGGACCACAGGTATAAATACCGGTACGGCGTGTTTCGTAAGGGAAACAAATAAAGTGTGAGTCGTTAAAACCTTTGGTTAACTGCGGAATATCTTTACCCTGACGATAGTCGAGGTTAAGAATTGAATCCACGTTGACTGTAAATTGGCCGGGTTCATCCTGCCCAACTTCGTCAATGTTTACGCCGCCGTTTGGAATCATACCGGTTGCAAGTACAACCAGGTCAGCTTTCTCGGCTGTGTCTTCAGCTAAAATTAAATCTTTAAATTTAACCGCCAAAGAATCGCCATCCTGAACCACTTCACTAACTTCACCTTTCGTAAAAGTAACGCCGTTCTTTTGGCCGGCACGGTAAAAATCTTCACCACTCACACCTGGTGTGCGCAAATCTGAATAGATAATATTGGTATCCACGTCCGGATTTTGTTCTTTAAAATATAAAGCCTGTTTAATCGATGTTTGGCAGCAATGACCCGAACAATAATCCAGATGTCCTTCTTTATCGCTACGCTGGCCTGCACATTGAACAAACACAACACTGTTAATGTCTTTGCCGTCTTTGGTTTTAATCGCCCCACCATTGGCAGCCAGAGCCATTTCATCGAGTTCTGCCTGGGTAACAACATTGGATGCTTTGCCATAACCTAATTCAGGTAGCTGGCTCGCATCGTATTCTCTGTAACCCGTTGCCTGAACAATCGCACCAAAGTTTTCAGTGGTTGTATTGCCGCTTTCAGTTGAAATATCGGCAGAGAAACGACCCGGTGCACCGGATGTTTTAGTTAGCGTAGAACTCAAGTGAACCGTAATATTGCTGTCCGCTTCAATTGCGGCAATCATATCGGCAACACCGGTATCAGCAGGTGCATCATAAGGCGCTTTCATTGGTAAGCCCTTATACATTCTTGCTGCTGCACCACCTAAGCTACCTGTTTTTTCAACCAGATGAACAGGGTAACCTGTTTTTGATGCTTCAATAGCAGCCGTCATTCCTGACACGCCGCCACCCACAACTAACAATGATTTATTGTAAACAGCTTCCTCACTACCTTGTGGACGTTCCATGAACTTCACTTCATTCACCGCCATACGAACATAGTCGTCAGCCATTTCCTGAGTGGTTTCACGTGCCTCATCTGTATCGGGACGAACCCAGATAACGCCTTCACGGATATTGCCACGCGAGATGGCAACATTATCAAAATTAAACGCTTCGACTTTAGCGCGGCGAGAACAGGCGCAAATAGCAACATGGTTAACACCTTCGTTGTCGATGTCGTCCTGAATCATCTTAATGCCATCGGCATTACATAAAAATTCATGTTCTTTGGCTACGTGTGCTTTTGCATCGCGTGTTGCGATTTGTGCCATTTGTGCGGTATCAACACGGTCGCTAATACCACAGCCTTTACAAATATAAGCACCAATTTTCTTTTCGTCTGCCATGCTCTAACCCTCCGATCCAGCTACGCGGTTCACAACCTGCACTGCACGCAAGGCGCTGGCGGTTGCGCTTTGAACTGCGCGGTTTACATCTAATGCATCTGTCGAACAACCGGCTGCAAAAATACCACCGTTTGATTCGTCCTGTTCGATATAGCCATTTTCGTTTACAGCCACTTTAACAGGGAAGTCACTCACACTTGGTTCCATACCAACAGCCAGCACGACTAAATCATGTTCATTATCGTAACGGTGGTAACCTTCTGTATTAACGCCGCGAAGCACAGGATTGCCATTGCCTTTGTTTTCGTCGATACGCGCTACTTTAGATTTAGTGAATGTAACGTTTGGATTGGCTTTTACTTTTTGATGGAAATCATCAATACGGTCAATCGCACGAATGTCGATATAGTAAATTGTTGACTTGCCTTCGTCACCGTAAGCATCTTCAACATAATGGGTTTGCTTAAGCGATGCCATGCAACAAATACGCGAACAATGTTTTAAGTGGTTACGGTCACGAGAACCGGCACATTGAATAAAAGCAACATTCTTCGCTTCGGCGTTGTCACTTGGACGTAGTAATTTACCACCGGTTGGCCCATGCGGGTCAGCCATACGTTCAAATTCAACGGAAGTAATTACGTTTTGAATACGGTCATAACCATAAGGTTGAATCTTCGCCGCATCATAAGGCTGCCAGCCGGTTGCCCAGATGATTGCGCCAACGGTTAAAGTTGTGCTTTGCTCTTGCATGTCTAAATCGATTGCATCGAACTTGCAGGCTTCTTTTGCTTTAGTCGCATCCGGTGTGCCAATAATAGCCGGGTCTAAAACATAACGCTGTGGATGTGCCATTGCACTTGGCAAGTATGCGCCTTTACGTTTGTTTAAGTTATAATTATGTTCGTTGTCGAATTCGGCTTCGACTGCATCACCACATGCACCGCAAGCAGTACAATTTTCGTTTACATAACGTGGCGCTGTTTTTAAAGTAACGCTGTAGTTACCTTCTTCACCATCAACCGAAGCAACTTCTGTCATGGTTAATAAGCGCAGGTTGGGGTTCATCTTCAAACGACGTTGATTGATTTCCATACCGCAGGTTGGGTGACACATTTTAGGGAAGTATTTGTAGAGTTTACCTACACGACCACCGACAGAAGGTGATTTTTCCACCAAAATAACTTGTTTACCAAATTCAGCCGCTTCCAGCGCAGCGGTCATCCCGCTAATTCCGCCGCCTACGACTAAAATGGTCTCATTTGTAGCGATTATATCCGCCATCGACTCAGCTCCTAAACTATACGGCTATTAACTGATGCCAACACCAGCCACAGCGATAATTTGACATTAAAATTCTGTAATTTTTAATTTTACTTTAAATAACAATAAGTTAGTTGTTTTTAGCATTGAGGTTTTCTGCTTTTCAGCTCGGTCTCTTTATACTATTAAAAGTGGGGCTAACCTTGACCGATCAGCGGCTGAAAAACAAGTCATAAATATCTTTATCACCATAAAATGATTTTATTTAAGGGGGTTGATTATATAACCATAATCAACTGTTTCTACCTTTATTAATACCTTATTAAAAAGATCGGTTAATTTGAATATTGTTGTAATGCGAGAGATAGAGTTTGGCAACAATCGCTTACTTAAATACAACATTTGAATCATGCTTAACACCACCTATCGCCTACCCTTTAAATTCGATAGGTGTTACGGGGCAAGACTGGACTTCCTTGCATCATAGAATCTAATCATTTTCTCGCCATTTTCGTAAGCAATTTTTTTTGCAACATCACGCGGCAGAGCATCCAGCAAATCGCGCTGCCACTGCATCGGATACTTCAGGTATAACCAGCGCTGTGGTTCATACGTGTCGATTCCAAATAAAAAACGATCCGCATGTCTTTCCAGTAGTATTCGCCAGGCTTTCATCAAGCGTCCTTCATTAATGATTTCACCGCGAAAGGAAAGGTCGGCCCATAAATTGTGGTGTTTATCCATTAGCTTGCCAACAATAGCGGCATAATCAAAACCGGCGTGTGCCCACAGGATACGTGCATCGGGATATTGTTTAAAAATAAACTTGATAGCCTGGGCATCGCTATGAACATGCAACATAAGATTATATTTTTTAGCCAGACGAATAATTTCTTGCATAACCGGGGTATACGCCTGCTCACCATCAATATGTAATTCACCAATCGCCGCGTAACGGTATTTCTTGAGGCGTTCCTTAAGATAAGGAATCAGCGTTTCATCATACATCCAGGTTTCAATGGTGCCACGCTTTCGATAAGGACGTAACACGGGCACCACGAATGTTGGATCAGCCTGATAAAGTCGTTGCGTACCTTCATCACTCGAACTCGATACCATGGCCCGTTTGATTCCCAACTCGCGCAGTCGACGAATAGCATCGGCTGGTGATATGGCGTCCCAAACATCATGGTTGTAATGGATATGCGCGTCGAAGATGGGTAAATTGTTTACGACCTTCCCGCCCTGTTCAGCACTTACCGCCCAGGATGAAAAGATGGCGAAAAGCAGAAAAAACAAAGTCGTGTATTTACAGGTACTCATAAATTGGAAAAAGGTGACTGGTTAATTTAGGGAAACAGCAATCATCATACTAAATGATTAAAAAAGGGCAACCACGAAACACATTATAATTACGATGAACTTAATCGCTTGCACTATCAAAAACCAAACCTGAATTACCAACAAGAATTGCCTGTGCGAATATCAGAGAATCTGCCGTTGAGTGGAATGGACTATAAACCTTGAAGACCTTGACTTAGGAGAAATATTTTCAGCCCTATTGTTCAACATGCAACCGATAATCAGGTTTAATTTGTAGTAAATTACTGGATATATCCCATATTATAAATATTGTGACCCAGTTGACATAATTAGAGCTATGTCTATCGCAAATACAGCAAAGATGATAACTAAAGGGTAAATATTTGTAGGGGTTTGCCTATATACTACACACTAGATACACCTCGACTTAATGGAATTGTGAGGGGGAATAATGGAAAGACGTACCTTTTTAAAAAGCCTGACTCTAACAATACCGGCTTTATATTTCAGGCCATCACTGGTATTAAGCGCGAGTAATGTTACTGCCATACTCCGAAATCTAGATATTCCGCTATCTACAGCGGGGCGACTCAGCTTTTATGTTGACTATTCAGAACGTTCTACCTTGGGTGATCATACCTTCTATATATGCCGCACACATGGTACTTCCGGGAGAGTAACGGTTAGTTATGCCACCTATGGAGACAGCCATAATACTGCTTCAGGCAACTTTACCTGGGAAGATGGCGAGGCAGACATTAAATCTTTTACCGCAAATGTTTCTTCCAAGCCCAATGGTGATCACCGTATTTATGCCAAGCTGTCTAGCCCAACTGGTGGAGCAGTATTGCATAATGGGGTTAAAACAATTGCTTATGGGGTGATTGATGATGGAACCATTGCATCAGATAGTGATGCAGTGTTTGCAGATTTTTCAGCGGCTTCAAATGGCACAGGTACACGAGCAAATCCTTATAATAACCCCTATGATGCCATTGCAAACGTTGGTTCTAAACGGTACATATACATGAAAGGGACACATGTCCCTAATGGGACTAACCTTACTCCTAATGGCGCCTATACTATATCTCCACCCACAACTAGAACGAGTGAATTAACGAGAGTATATATTCGTAATTGGCCGGGAGCTAGTTGTGTAATTGATGGAGCCGGGCAAACAAACTGCCTGGGGGTTTATACTAAGGGTGGTGAATCGTATCAAACCTATCGTGGCATTGATTTTACAAACTTAAATGTAACGGGCACGAGTGGTTTTAATAATGGCTCGGCCATTTTTTATCACTATGGTAACAGTACTGATATTAATATTGAGTTTTGTACCGCCAACAATATAAATGGCACAACCAATAATCAGGCTTATGGTTTGTGGGGGGTTGATGGCGGAAAAGTTTGGCGTAGCACATCAGATAATATACAAACGAGTGGTAGCAATACCAATCAGAACACAGCAGGACTTTTCTATTATTCAGCGACAAACCTTTCCGTTCAACGGTGCGAGTTCTCGAACAGTGCGAGTGGTGCATTCTGTAAGCGAATGAATGCGGGGGATGTCGTTGCTGCCTTTGCATTTAACATTTTTAAAACACGGATAGGCATCCGGTATGGATATGGCTCAACTGTTCAAGAGCCGAATTTTGGAATAGTAAGAGGTAATTTATTTAAAGACTGTACCTGGTATACCGGTATCCAACATACAGGAGCCAGTGCAAATCAGGCAGGTAAAAACTGGATATGCAATAACGTCTTTGATAATTGCGGCGGCGGCGACAACGGTGCAATACATTCTAAAGATACTTACGATAATCAAATATTTAATAATATATTTTATAATTGCCGTAAAATGTGGGATATACCTGAAAAAGTGCAGAATCAATCTAATACATCTAAAAATCAGATAGAGTATGCAGACTATAACCATGAGTATGGTACAACCTTTAACCGATATGAGTATTTAAGTGTCTATTATAAAACTTCTGCCGCACTTTATGCCGCAACCGGCTTAGGTGGAAATGATTCTTCCGGGTATCCAGGTTTTACAAATCCGTCAAAAGATGATTATACTCTGGAAACAGGATCGCCTTGTGCAGGAACCGGTATTTCAGGAACAGATAAGGGAATATATTTAACAGGTATCGAAAAATTAGGGCTATCAGGAATAGGTAATACTTCTGGCGACCAGAAAGGAAAAATTCCAAAATCACCTACCGCCCTGACAACGAATTAATAATCAAACAGATAATTTGATCGGGAAAGCTCAGACATTGTATAAACATGCTGAACAGGAAAAGTCAGAGCCTGGCTCCGTCGATCCGCTAATTCCGCCACCTACGACTAAAATGATCTCATTTGTAGCGATTATACCCACCATTTATTAGCATGGTTCGACCCAGAGGGACGTAAAAAAATAAAGCATTCGGTATGATCTACTGATGGTGCTATTTTTGTATCAGAGCGGATAGCTGAAATATTTCAAGCATGCAGTAATGTAAAAGTGTTTACAAACTCAAATCATCAATCGGTTATATTTTTTTACTACTAATATTCGAATAACCACTTTCAACATTACTGCTATTTACAGCGGTTATCGCAAAGTAGTAGGTAATGCCCACAGTAAGATTTGTAACTTCGTATGATGTTGCCGTGTTGTAACTATTATCAAGTACGATACTGTTATCAAGTGATGTTTGTGATGTACCATAATAAATTTTGTAACCATCCAGGTCGGTTAAATCTGTGTTATCCGTATTTTTATCAGGTGGCGTCCAGCTCAGGGTAGCACTACCTGTGGTTGCAGTAGAACCTGATCCACCACTATTTGGTGTAGCAGCAGAAGAACCCCCGCCACATGCAGTCAACAAAACAGTAAAAACAAACGTAGTCGTCAATGTTGTAGTGTAACGCAGCCATTTTTTCATGTGCAATCCTCCCTTCCAGTAATCCGTTAACACAGACAGGTAACGCAAAACTTAAAACATACTTTGTCGCATTCAACCTGAATATACCGCTATTGATACTGCATATTAGATCAAATACAGCAAGTTTTTGAGCTATTACCCACTGAAATGAGTACCCTATCACATATTATAAAATCAATAACTTAGGGATTTATAGTACATTTAGGGATACATTTTACCTTGCCAGTAAGAGGACAAAATTATGGCCAATTTTAACCAGCTAAAATTTGGTGCATTAGCTTACCTGCTTACTTTTAATTCTTATGCGCAGATAATATTTGAGACAGATTTTGCCAATGACGGTTCTTTTTATGCAACCCAACAACAATCTTCCTGGACAGAGGTAGCAGCAAATAAACCAACCGGCTTTGATGGTGCCTTAATCGAGGGCAAGGGATATATTAAAGGTATGCCCGGCGAGGGAGTTGGCGGTACTGTCGCCCTTAAATTTATGTGGGATCCTGCGTTAGGCCAGCCAGTCTCACAATTATATAAGCACCTTACTGGTAACCAGAATACGGGCTACGATGAAATATATATTCGATACAGAGTCAGGCTACCAAATAATTTTAAGGTAGGTATTCCTGGCAACGATGACGTCCCATACTGGAAATGGGGGCGCCTGTGGCAGAATACCGGTGTTGCCCCCGGGCAGAAATGGACGGAGAACAGGGCGGATTCTTTCTACGCAGTCTGGAACTATGGCGGTACGGATATGTGGGGCATTGATGCCGGGGGTACCTTCAGTGCGAACACAGGATCTAGCCTGAGTAAAGGCAGTGCCGGTGGCGAGCGTTACTCTAACGATTTTTATATTGGCAAGCGTGACTATACGATCACCCCCGGCCATTTCCGCAATGTAGGCAACGGCGCCTGGAATTTCGATTCTACAACCAGGCTGTTGGTGAATAATACCTCTCAAACCTGGCATACATTTGAATGGCGATTTAAATTATCGAGCAGTAATACGTCTAATGACGGCATCTTCCAGATGTGGGTAGATGGTATAGAGCAAGTGCCGGTCAAAATAGGCCCAGGTGGTGGTGCGCCTTCATTGGGTAATCTGGCACCAACAGGGATACCAACGGCATCAAACGGTTCTGGTTATAACTTTCTGGTCATGTTTGACAACATGGCTAACTGGAATAAAAACTGGGATGATGCAGGTGTTGAAGGTGGTATTTATGTTAATGATGTCATTATCAGCACCACGCGTATCGGGCATAATTATTATGTCGGGGCACCACCACCCAATCCACCAACGAATGTTCAGGCACAATAATCAAAGGTAAAAGTCTGCCCCCTTTTTCCTCTTTCGACCAGCTTGAAAAGATCCGCCAGGTATTGCCTCTTGCCTTTTCACCACATACTATAATTATATGTAGTATAAATGGCATCTTGCTCAATTTTTCCTATTCTTAACCGATAAAGCAGCATGAACCTGATAGTAATAGTCAACTACTATTGTATCCAACAGGGTGATACATTAGAATATTAGAGTAATCTAATTAACTATTCATGGAATTTATCCCTGCATTAAATTCTCGCTTAACAGCACGACCACTTATAACGAATAATAGAGTCCTTTATGTCCTATTCCAATACTGCATCAACCGAACAAAACACTTCCAGTACTCGCATTGAAGTCAAAAATACCACTTGTTATATGTGCGCCTGTCGCTGTGGTATTCGCGTCACATTGCGTGATGGTGAAGTTCGTTATATTCAAGGTAACCCTGAACACCCATTAAATAAAGGTGTTATCTGTGCCAAAGGTGCATCCGGTATCATGAAGCAATATTCACCGGCCCGTTTAACCAAACCTTTAAAACGCAAAGCCGGTGCCGACCGTGGTGATGCCGAATTTGAAGAAATTAGCTGGGAAGAAGCCTTTGAAACCATTAGCGAGCGCTTAGCGCATATTCGTAAAACCGACCCGAAGAAATTTGCCCTGTTTACAGGCCGTGACCAGATGCAGGCATTAACCGGCATGTTTGCCAAACAGTTCGGTACGCCAAATTATGCAGCACACGGCGGTTTTTGCTCGGTGAACATGGCTGCAGGGATGATTTATACCATTGGTGGTTCTTTCTGGGAGTTTGGTGGCCCGGATTTAGACCGCGCCAAACTTTTTGTGATGATTGGTACTGCCGAAGATCACCATTCCAACCCAATGAAAATAGCCCTGTCTAAATTTAAACGTAATGGCGGCCGCTTTATTTCAATTAATCCGGTACGTAGCGGTTATTCAGCCATTGCCGATGAGTGGGTTCCAATTAAACCCGGTACCGATGGCGCCTTGTTTCTCGCTTTAATCCATGAGCTGATCAAACAGGGTTTATACGACCGTGAATTTTTAACCCAGTACTCCAACTCAGCCCAGCTTGTTATTGACGATAAACAAGACGACGATGACGGCATGTTTCTGCGTACCGATGTACCACAAGACACCGAATGTTTTGATGCACAGGACGCCGTCTGGTGGGATCGTTTAACCGATAAACCTGTTCGCACCCACAGCAAAGACGCCGATCCTTTCTTACTAGGTGAATTCACCATGCCCGATGGCACCAAAGCCAAGCCGGCATTCCAGATGCTAAAAGAACGGGTTGAGCAATACACCCCCGAATGGGCAAGCAAGATCACTGGTATTCCGGCGGACACTATTCAGCGACTGGCCTATGAAATGGGCATTACCGCACGTGATGAAAAAATTGAATTACCGATTGCCTGGACCGATGTTTGGGGCAACGACCACGATACCGTTACTGGTAATCCGGTTGCCTTCCATTCGATGCGCGGTACTGCGGCGCATTCCAATGGTTTCCAGACCATTCGAGCGATGTCGATATTAATGTCGTTACTCGGCACCATTGATCGTCCCGGTGGCTTCCGCCATAAAGCACCGTTCCCGCGCCCTATTCCACCGTGTGCAAAAACACCCAAAGGCCCAGAAGGCGTGCAACCTGAAACACCGCTGGGCGGCATGCCACTTGGTTGGCCGGCTGACCCCGATGATTTATTTGTTAAAGACGATGGTACACCGGTACGTATTGATAAAGCGTTTTCGTGGGAATATCCACTGTCCGCACACGGCTTAATGCACAATGCTATTACCAACGCGTGGCGCGGCGACCCGTATGAAATCGATACCATGATGATTTTTATGGCCAATATGGCCTGGAACTCCAGTATGAACACCGCTGAAGTGCGTAAAATGCTTAACGACAAAAATGAAAATGGCGAATACAAAATTCCTTTCCTGATCGTTGCCGATGCCTTCCAGTCTGAAATGACCGCCTACGCCGATTTAATTTTACCGGACACCACTTACTTAGAACGCCATGACGTTATGAGCATGCTCGATCGCCCTATTTCAGAATTTGATGGCCCGGTTGATTCAGTCCGTATTCCAGTTGTTGAACCCAAAGGCGACTGCAAACCTTTCCAGGAAGTTTTAATTGAACTCGGTTCACGTTTAAAATTGCCCGCCTTTACCAACGATAAAGGCGAACGCAAATACCGCGACTACCCAGACTTTGTGGTGAACTATGAAACCGAGCCCGGCTCGGGCATTGGCTTCCTCGCAGGCTGGCGCGGTAAAGGTGGCGAGAAGTTTATGAAAGGTGAACCTAATCCAAACCAGTGGGAAATGTACGAAAAAAATAACTGTGTTTATCAGTATCATTTACCCAAGTCTTTCCAGTACATGCGTAACTGGAATGCTGGTTACTTACAGTGGGCACAGGAACATCGTTTAACTAAATACGCCGAACCAATTAACGTGCATATTTATTCTGAAGTATTACAAAAATTCCGTTTAGCGGCACAAGGCAAACGCGAAGGCAAACAGCCACCAGAGCATTTACGTAAACGTGTGGAAACCCATTTTGATCCACTGCCGTTTTATAGCGAACCGCTGGAAGCACAATTAACGGATAAACATAAGTACCCATTAAATGCGATTACCCAACGCCCGATGGCAATGTACCATTCATGGGATTCACAAAATGCCTGGTTACGTCAGATCCACGCGCACAACTATTTGCATGTGCATCCATCACTCGGCGAGAAGCATGGCTTTGAAGACGGTGACTGGATCTGGATTGAGTCGATGCACGGTAAAGTACGCTGCATGTGTCGCTTTAGTGAAGCGGTTGAGCCGGGTACAGTATGGACATGGAATGCCATTGGTAAGGCATCCGGTGCCTGGAACCTGGATGACAATGCCAATGAATCTAAAAAAGGTTTCTTGTTAAATCACCTAATCTCTGAAGAACTGCCTGCCAATGAAGCAGGTGAGCATCTATCAAACTCAGATCCGATTACCGGACAAGCAGGTTGGTATGATGTGCGCGTTCGGGTACGCAAAGCCGATGAAAATGAAGAACAGGTAACTTACCCACAATTTGATGCGATGCCAAGTTATCCTGGTACCGACAAACCACGCAAATGGCTGAGTTTCTTTGCCGGCAAATTTAACCAAAAATAATTCTTATCCCGCAGTAAGATAAAACAGG
>CAZEZI010000008.1:0-32397 GCA_964516315.1 uncultured Thioalkalispiraceae bacterium | reverse complement strand
TATTGCCGAAGGAAATAACAATGAAAAAAATAGAAGCAATAATTAAACCTTTTAAACTCGATGATGTACGTCAGGCATTATCAGATATTGGCGTAACCGGCATGACTGCAATCGAAGTTAAAGGTTTTGGGCGCCAGAAAGGCCATACTGAGCTTTATCGTGGAGCCGAGTATGTTATTGATTTTCTTCCTAAAGTTAAGCTGGACGTGATTATTAGTGAAGACCGGGTGGATGCCTGTATCGAGGCAATCAGTAATGCTGCGCGCACCGGCAAAATTGGCGACGGTAAAATCTTTGTTTCAGCAATTGAGCAGGTTGTGCGTATTCGTACCGGTGAAAAAGGCACGGATGCAATATAAAAGTAAGAGTAATGGTTAAAACTTAACCATCTTGTTTTTTTAGTTTTTCATCACATTTAACGTTGCCGGGTGATTCGGGTGGTTGAGCTGTAACACCCGTAAAGCATCTTTTTCCAGATTTTTAAGGCCTAATTTCCGGTAACCAAGCACCATTACACCGAGCGCATCAGGAATTGATTTTGTTTTTGGGTAATGCTGGATCACGTATTTTGCACGGTTAACCGCAGCTAAATAAGCATTTCGGTTCATATAATATTTTGCGACAAACACTTCATAGCGGGCCAGATTGTCACGTAAAAGTTTCATGCGTTTTATCGCATCATTGCGGTACTGGCTTTTGGGGTAGCGTTTTAACAGTTCAGCAAAATACTGGAAGGCCTGACGAGCCGCTTTTGGATCGCGCTCGGCTTCATCCTGGTTGAATAGCTTACTAAAGAATGAGCTGTTTACATCGAAGGCGGCTAATCCTTTTAAATAATAGAGATAGTCCACGTTAGGGTGGTTAGGGTGAAGCTTGATAAAACGGTCAGCGGATAAAATGGCTGTTTCAGGCTCGTTGTCTTTATAATAAGCATAAGCTATTTCAAGTTGTGCACGTTCTGCATATTTACCATAAGGATAGCGTGACTCAATTTGCTCATAGAGTTTAATTGCGTCTTCGTAATTTGAATCATTCAGGTGATTTTTGGCTTCTTTGTATAATTCTGCAGCGGTAATATCTTCAGGTAGCTCTTGGCTATCCAGCCCGGCGCAACCTTGCAAAATAAACAGGCTTGCGGATATTAAAAGGGTGTTGGATAAAAAACGTTTCCAGTTCGATAGATTCATAAGGGCTTAATGCTTTATTTATGTAATGACGAAGGATGCAGTATACTCTGATGAGTCAGCAGATTAAATGCCTGACTTCGTAACATTTACCTAAAACATGAAAGATTCCATAAGCCTATGCCCATAGAATTACCACAAGAACAGCAAATATTAGAAGCGGCTGTACCGCAGTCACTTACTGGAATGCGCCTTGATCAGGCATTAAGCCGGTTGTTTGATCAATATTCTCGTGCTCGCCTGAAACAATGGATAAAATCCGGTCGAGTTACTGTTGAACAGCAGCAGCGCAAGCCAAAAGATAAGGTTTATGCGGGTGAAAACATTGTTGTCCGGGTTGAGGCTGAAGTCGAAGTTGTCTGGCAGGCCGAGAATATTCCGCTTGATATTTTATTCGAAGATGCTGACATTCTTGTTATTAACAAGCCCGTTGGCATGGTGGTGCACCCTGCACCGGGCCATTCAGGGGGCACGCTTTGTAATGCCTTATTGCACCATGTTGCAAATGCCGAAAACCTGCCACGGGCGGGTGTTGTTCATCGTTTGGATAAGGACACCTCTGGCATTATGGTGGTGGCTAAAACCTTAAGCGCACATTGTTATCTGGTTGAACAATTACAGGCAAGAGAAATTACACGCGAATACATTGCCCTGGTACAAGGGGAAATGACTGCTGGTGGCACGGTGGATGCTGCGATTGGGCGGCATAAAGTTGACCGAAAACGCATGGCGGTTCGTGGGGATCTGGACAGTGGCGCAAAACACGCGGTGACCCATTATCGAATTCGGCAACGCTACCATGGGTATACCTTATTAGATGTCAAACTCGAAACTGGCCGGACTCACCAGATTCGGGTACATATGGCACATATCCATTTTCCTATTGTGGGCGATCCTGTTTACGGTGGGCGGGCGCGTATCCCTAAACAATGCAGTGACAATATGCGTGAGGCTATTCAGCAGTTTAAGCGTCAGGCTTTACATGCTCACCAATTGACGCTGTCGCACCCTGCTACAAAAGAGCAAATGCAATGGCAGGCACCGCTAGCCGATGATATTCAGCAATTATTAACCCAACTCGAAGTCCTATGAGCCTGGAGCATAATCCTCCACAGATAATAATGCCGGGCTGGACTGTTGCAGATAAAATTCAATCGCTCAGTACCACGCGTAAAGGCGGTGTGAGTCAATCACCCTACGATCAACTTAATCTGGCCACACATGTAAACGATAATCCTGCAGACGTTAAAGAAAACAGACGTAGGTTAAAAGCACATTGTACATTACCTGATGAACCTGGCTGGCTGGAACAAACACACAGCGATAAAGTGGTTCACTTGACACCACAAAATTTCAAACAACCATTGACTGCCGATGCAAGTTACACAACAGATAAAAATATTATTTGCAGTGTTATGACGGCAGATTGTGTACCGGTTTTATTTTGTAATAAACAAGCCACCTGGGTAGCAGCAGCTCATGCAGGCTGGAAAGGAATTGCTAATGGTATATTAAAAAAGGTAGTACGAATTTACACTAAAGAGATAAAGGGTGACCTGGCGGATATACATGTCTGGATCGGCCCGGCGATAAGTGGCAAGGTTTATCAGGTTGGGCAGGAGGTAAAAAATGCATTCGTAAAACAAGACACCATTTTAGATAAAGCATTTACAATGCAAGATGCAAATCATTATTTTTTAAATTCATCTTATGCTGTGCAGTTACAATTAATGAAGCAGGGTCTCATCACAAAACAAATATCAACCGAAGAGTTCTGCACCTATCAGGATAGAGAGCGTTTTTATTCTTATCGCCGTGATGGTATCCGTACGGGGCGAATGGCGAGTATGGTATGGTTACAGTAGCACTTGTTTTTTGAAGTAAAATAATAATAAGTATTCACATATAATAACCAGGGATAGATGATTAGATGATGCCTGAACATTTAGATAAAAATAAAAAACCGGATCCAGTTTCATTTACGGAAGCTTTTATTTACTGGTTAAAACTGGGTTTTATCAGTTTTGGTGGCCCTGCCGGGCAAATCAGTATGATGCATCAGGAACTGGTTGAAAAACGCCGCTGGATTTCTGAACATCGTTTTTTACATGCGCTTAATTATACGATGGTATTACCAGGGCCGGAAGCGCAGCAGTTAGCTACTTATATCGGTTGGTTAATGCACGGTGTCTGGGGCGGGATTATTGCTGGTGTATTATTTGTTTTACCTTCGCTGTTTATACTTTCTGCATTAACCTGGGTTTATCTTAGTTTTGGTGACCTGCCAGCGGTTGCCGGAATTCTATATGGCATTAAACCCGCTGTTACCGCGATTGTGGTTTTTGCTGCTTATCGGATTGGTTCGCGTGCTTTACCGAACAATGTATTGCGTGCAATGGCGGCCCTGGCGTTTATTGCAATTTTTGCGTTGGATATTCCTTTCCCTTATATCCTGATTGGGGCGGGCATCATCGGTTATGTGGGTTCACGCTTTGTGCCTGAACAATTTGTAGCTGGTGGTCATCATGGTGGATCAGAAAAATTCTATGGCCTTGCGATTATTGATGATGATACCCCCGTGCCTGAACATGCGCGTTTTAAGTGGAGCCGATTTATAAGCTATTTAGCGGTTGGTTTATTCATCGGTTTTGGCGCGATGGGGTTGCTTTTAAATGCTTATGGCTGGGATGGCACACTTACTCAAATGGGCTGGTTCTTTACGAAAGCCGCACTGGTTACTTTTGGTGGCGCCTATGCTGTATTGCCTTATGTGTATCAGGGCGGTGTTGAACAGTATGCATGGTTAACGGGAACACAAATGATCGACGGCCTTGCGCTGGGTGAAACCACGCCGGGGCCGCTGATTATGGTGGTTGCCTTTGTCGGTTTTGTGGGCGGTTGGACCAAGGAAATTTTTGGGCCGGATATGTTGTTGTTAGGCGGTGTTGCTGCTGCGAGTGTTGCAACCTTATTTACATTTTTACCGTCTTTTCTTTTTATATTACTGGGTGGCCCAGCAGTAGAAGCAACCCGACACGATGTTGGCTTTACCGCGCCATTAACCGGGATTACTGCGGCGGTTGTGGGGGTAATTTTAAATCTGGCCTTTTTCTTTGCCTACCATGTTTTGTGGCCGGAGGGTTTTGAAGCGGGCTTCGAATGGTTTTCTGCCTTGATTGGTGTTGGTGCTTTTGTGGCTTTGTTTAAATATAAAGCGGGTATCGTGAAAGTTATTGCTGCTTGTGCAGTTATTGGATTGGGTTATTCATTATTAATTTGAATCTGTTTGCATCGCGTTTAACGTTATTGTGAGATAAAGACTTAAAACTTAGTATTTCGTTCATATGCCGACTATAATTATGGAGTGCGTTATAAGATCATAAATGGATGCATATGGATAGTCCGGTTAAGCTACAGTCATTAGAAGCGTTGTGGGAAACTTCGGCCTATGCCGGTGCTAATGCTGCCTATCTTGAAGGTTTGTATGACAGCTATTTGAGTGACCCTGATGCAGTCAGCCCCGAATGGCGTTCTGTTTTTGACAAGTTGCCTGTTGTTAATACCAGCGTTCAGGATGTTTCCCATTCAGATATAAAGCAGGCATTTCGCAAACGTGCAACACAACAGTTATTAAATAAAAGCCCCTCCGCATCGTCATCCGATCATGACGCACGACAGGTTCGTGTTTTACAGATGATTAATGCCCATCGTTTTGTTGGTCACCAGTCTGCCAATCTTGATCCCTTAAGTAAAAACCCACCTGATATCGCAAAAGAGCTGACGCTAGAGCATCATGGTTTAACAGAAAATGATCTGGATACGATGTTTAACAGTGGTTCACTCGTTGGTCCTGAAACGGCAACATTGCGAGAGATAGTCAATATTCTTCGTTCAACCTATTGCCGTTGTATTGGTGCGGAGTATATGCACATCACAGAAATAAAAGAAAAACGCTGGATTCAGGATTTCCTCGAAAGCCGTCAGGGTTCGCCTTCATTTACATCAGAAATAAAACAGGAATTGCTTCAGCAAATTATTGCGGCTGAAGGCTTGGAGCAATACTTACATACAAAATACATTGGGCAAAAGCGCTTTTCACTTGAAGGGGGTGAAAGCCTGATCCCGATGTTGAAAGGAATTATTCAGCGCGGTGGCGGTAAACACGGTATTCAGGAAATGGCGATTGGGATGGCGCATCGTGGTCGTCTCAATGTGCTAGTTAATATTATGGGTAAAACACCCGCCGAGTTGTTTTCCGAGTTTGAAGGTAACCATAAAAATACAGAAGGTACCGGCGACGTTAAATATCATATGGGTTTTTCATCTGATTTTAATACCGCTGGTGGGCCAATACATGTATCTCTGGCGTTTAACCCATCCCATCTTGAAATTGTGGGCCCCGTGGTCGAAGGCTCGGTGCGTGCGCGACAGGACAGGCGAGGAGACAAACAAGGAACCAAAGTAATCCCGGTGTTAATTCATGGCGATGCGGCTTTTGCCGGGCAGGGTGTGGTGATGGAAACATTTAATATGTCGCAGTCACGCGGTTATTCAACCAAAGGCACGGTTCATATTGTTATAAACAATCAAATTGGTTTTACCACCAGCAATCAGGAAGATGCGCGTTCTACATTGTACTGTACCGATGTGGCGAAGATGGTGAACACGCCCATCTTTCATGTTAACGGTGATGATCCGGAAGCCGTATTACTGGTTGCACAAATGGCACTGGATTATCGAATGACGTTCTTTAAAGACGTGGTTATCGATATGGTCTGTTATCGGCGTCATGGTCACAGTGAAGCCGATGAACCCATGGTCACACAGCCGCTAATGTATAAGCTGATAAAAGATTTACCCACCACAAAAACCGTTTATAGCCAGAAGTTAATTAATCAGGGTGTTGTTACACCGGATCATGTTCAGCAACGTCTGGAAGATTATCGTAATGCGCTGGATTCAGGACACTCCGTAGTTAATGAATTTATTCCGAATGGTGAAGTACGTTATCCTTATGTTGCCGACTGGAGTGATTATGTAAAAAAAGATAACAACAGCAATGTTGTTACCCGTGTTAAGGCCGATAAGTTACAACTATTATGGCAACAGTTAGCACGATTACCGGATAATTTTAAATTGCATCCAAGTGTTGCAAAAATTATGTCTGCACGGGAACAAATGGCGGCAGGCAGTCGTGCTGCTGATTGGGGTTTTGCTGAAACGATGGCTTACGCGACATTATTAACGGATGGTTATTCGGTTCGCCTGTCCGGGCAGGACAGCGGCCGAGGGACTTTTTTTCATCGACACTGTGTATTGCATAATCAACTGGATGGCAGTACGCATGTTCCATTGCGACACCTTGATAATGTGAAAACCAATTTTCTGGTGATTAATTCTTTACTATCAGAAGAAGCAGTATTGGCCTTTGAATATGGTTACACCACTACCGATCCTTTAACCCTTACTATTTGGGAAGCACAGTTTGGTGACTTTGCCAACAATGCGCAGGTTGTTATTGATCAGTTTATCAGCGCAGGTGAGCAAAAATGGAACCGTATGAGTGGTCTGGTGATGTTTTTGCCACATGGTTTTGAAGGTCAGGGTGCAGAACATTCATCAGCACGTCTGGAGCGTTATCTACAGTTGTGTGCACAACATAATATTCAGGTTGTCACGCCCACAACGGCGGCACAAATATTTCATGTGTTACGACGGCAAATGTTAATGGCCTGTCGGCGTCCTCTGATTGTGATGTCACCTAAAAGTTTGTTGCGTCATCCACTTGCCAGTAGCGATATTTCCGAGTTATCCAACGGTGAATTTAAAATGGTTATCCCCGAGGTTGACGATATTGATGATGCACAGGTTAAACGTGTGGTGTTCTGCGGCGGTAAAGTATTTGTTGATTTAATTGAACGTCGGCGTCAGGAAAAAATGAACGATGTTGCTATTATACGTATTGAACAATTGTATCCTTTCCCGGATAAGCAGGCTCGCCAGCAGGTAGAGCGTTATGTAAATGCAAAGACTTATATCTGGTGTCAGGAAGAACCGATGAATCAGGGTGCATGGTATTCCAGTCAACATCATATGCGGGCAGTGATAGGCCCTGAGTATTATCTTGAATATGCCGGGCGTCCTCCTCTGGCTGCACCGGCAGTAGGTTATTTTAGTTTGCATAAGGCGCAGCAGCGGCAGTTGGTTGAAGATGCATTGGGGATAAATGCAATACAGCAACAATAAAAAAGGGCTTTGTTTATGAGTGTAGATATAAAAGTACCCACTTTTCCGGAATCTGTGGCCGATGGTTTATTAACAAGCTGGCATAAAAAACCGGGTGATGAAATCAGGCGTGATGAAGTGATTGCCGATATTGAAACCGATAAAGTGGTCTTTGAGGTGCCGAGTCTGGTGGAAGGGATTGTTGAAGAAATTTTGGTTGAAGAAGGTGCCACGGTGGTTGGTGAGCAGGTGATTGCAACGATAAAAGAACAGTCCATTATTCAATCAAAGGATAAACCAAAAGATAAACTGGTCAATAAAACAGAAACGGTTTTAACCGGGCAAACTGAATCAGACGAAGAAACTCCATTCGTAACACCATCTGCCAATAAATTAATTCAGGAAAATAAACTCGATGTTTCCAGAATAAAAGCAAGCGGTAAAGGCGGGCGGGTTTTAAAAGAAGATGTGCTTGCCTTTTTGCAACAGGACAAGTCGACTGAAACAAAACTGCCTGTAAAAAATATTGAGCTACCGGGCGGGCAACGGCCACAAAAACGTGTCCCCATGACGCGGTTACGTGCACGCATTGCAGAACGTTTGCTGCAAGCGCAACAAACTGCTGCAATACTCACTACATTTAATGAAATAAACATGCAGCCGGTTATGGACCTACGCAAAAAATACCGCGATGCTTTTGAGAAAAAACACGGCGTACGTTTGGGTTTTATGTCCTTCTTTGTTAAAGCAGTAGTAGAAGCGTTAAAACGTTTTCCTGAAGTGAATGCATCCATTGATGAAGACGATGTTATTTATCATGGTTTTTTTGATATTGGTATTGCAGTCGGTTCGCCGCGAGGTTTAGTGGTGCCAATTCTGCGTGATGCCGATCAGCTTAGTATGCCTGCGATAGAACAGAACATAAATAATTTAGGTGAGTCAGCCAAAACGGGAAGTTTAACATTGGAACAAATTACCGGTGGCACGTTTAGTATTACTAATGGTGGTGTGTTTGGTTCGATGTTGTCAACGCCCATCCTTAATCCACCACAAAGTGGCATACTGGGGATGCATAAAATCGAGCCACGTCCGGTTGCTGAAAATGGTCAGGTTGTTATCCGGCCGATGATGTATGTGGCTTTATCTTATGATCACCGGATTATTGATGGGCGTGAAGCAGTACAGTTTTTAGTTTTGGTAAAAGAGTTACTCGAATATCCAGCAAGCATGTTGCTGGATTTATAATTTTAAGTACAGATGCAGGTACAAACTTAAATGAAACACTATGATGTTATCGTAATCGGTGCCGGTCCGGCAGGCTATGTTGCCGCCATTCGTTGTGCCCAATGGGGTTTAAAAACAGCCTGTGTTGATAGCGGTGTAAACGATAAGGGTGCAGCGTCACCCGGTGGAACTTGTTTAAATGTAGGCTGTATTCCGTCAAAGGCATTACTGGAATCGTCAGAACTGTTTGAGCGTTGTCAGCATGACACTGCTGCACATGGTATTCATATTTCGGATGTGTCACTGGATCTACCAACGCTGATGCAGCGTAAACAACAGGTTGTGCAGGATCTTACCAGTGGTGTTAGCACCTTGCTCAAAGTAAACGGTGTACAACTTTATACTGGTACAGGTCAATTACTGGCAGAAAATAAAGTTGCAGTAACCTTAACTGAAAATAATGAAAAAGAAGAAATAAGCGCAACGGATATTATTCTGGCACCGGGTTCATTGCCTCGTGCCATTGATACGATTCCCTATACAGATAAACTGATTGTTGATTCGACGGGCGCGCTAGCCTTTAGCGAAGTTCCTGAACGGCTCGCCATTATTGGTGCCGGTATTATCGGTCTGGAACTAGGCAGTGTCTGGCGACGTTTGGGTGCCGAGGTGGTGATATTTGAATCGGCTGCGGCTTTGCTTCCTGCTGTCGATCAAACTATTGCAAAACAGGCCAGTAAGATTTTTGCTCAACAAGGATTAAAATTTTATTTCTCTAGCCAGCTCAAAAGCACTGCTATTAAAAATAACAAAGTCAGCATAAAGTACACACAAGCCGATAAACAAAAGACAGAAATATTTGATAAGGTCTTTGTGGCCGTTGGCCGCAGCCCGAATACAAAAAATGTATTTTCTCCGGCAAGTGGTTTGCTTTGCGACGAGCATGGGTTTATTGAAGTGGATGAACAATGCCGAACCAATCTGGCGCATGTTTATGCGATTGGTGATGCCGTGCGCGGGCCGATGTTAGCGCATAAAGGGGAAGAAGAAGGTGCGATGGTAGCCGATTTAATTGCCGGGCATTTTGCACGAGTTAATTATGAAACCATTCCGTTTGTTGTTTATACCGACCCTGAAATTGCATGGTGTGGTAAAACCGAGCAACAGCTTAAGTCAGAAAATATCGAATATAAAAGTGGTACGTTTCATTTTGCCAGCAACGGGAGGGCACGAGCAATGGGGCAGACACAAGGCCTGATTAAAACACTGGCTGATGCAAAAACGGATCGTATTTTAGGTATTCACATGTTTGGGCCGCATGTGTCGGAGCTGATTAGTCAGGCTGTTATCGCAATGGAGTTTAATGCTAGTAGTGAAGATCTGGCGATGACTATGTTTGCACACCCATCCCTTTCTGAAGTGCTGCATGAATCAGCCATGGATGTGCTGGATCAGGCTATTCATAAAGGCAAAACTAAAAGTCGCTAGCTTTGTGTAAGCATTCATACGAAAAATCCGTTAAGATACGCCCTGTTTTTTTACTTGGTGTCGATTTTAAGGGGTTGTTGTAATATATGAGCCTGTTGCTTTGGATCATTTTATTCAGCTTGTTGGGTGGTTTGCTCAGTGTGATTGCTGCGTCCACTTTTTTGCTGTTATCAGACAAAATTCGCACACAGCTTATTCCGCATCTGGTCAGCTTTGCGATTGGTGCGTTGCTAGGTGCGGCTTTCCTTGCTTTAATTCCACACAGCCTGACAGGTGCCTACAAAATTGACGTACATCATTTAGGTATGACAATTTTGCTGGGGGTACTGGCTTTTTTTGTAATGGAAAAACTGGTGATATGGCGGCATTGTCATCATGACCATTGTGATGCGCATCCGGAACATCTCGGCCATTCAGATAAAGCAGCGGGAACGTTAATTCTTATTGGTGATGGCATTCATAATTTTATTGATGGTGTACTAATAGCGGCCGCATTTATGACCGATATTCATTTAGGCATTGTAACCAGTGTTGCGGTGGCAACGCATGAAATTCCGCAGGAAGTAGGTGATTTTGCTATTTTACTAAACAGTGGTTTTTCTCGTTCGAAAGCACTGCTGTTTAATGTGCTTGCCAGTTTAACCACGGTGGTGGGTGCTTTATTAGCGTATTACAGTCTGTCTAACCTTGAAGCTTATCTACCCTATGTATTAGTGATTGCCGCTTCCAGCTTTATTTACATTGCTGTTGCCGATTTAATTCCGGGTTTGCATAAACGTACCCAGCTTTCAGCCGGGCTTCAGCAAATGCTGCTGATTGGTGCCGGTGTTTTGACTATCTATTTTGCCCATTCCCAGTTGCATTAGTCTCAGTATTTGCTGAAATACCCAGGCGGTTCCCCAACACACTTCAGGGCGGGTAGCTCTTGTTGTCGTTAGCAGTTGAGAGTGCCCTTTACCATCCGCTTATGGCGGGGCTTCTTTATTAAAAAAGCTAAATTAATTTCTATTCTGGCCGACATAAAGGTTTGAAAAACCAATAAAATTGTCACAGGAGTGGAACATGGAGTGGTTAGAGCATTGGGGTTGGATGGTTGCCCTTGCCTTTATAGCAATCATTGCAGTCTGGCTTAGCGTAATGTACGTGCAAGACATTACTCAAACAAAGCATACGGTATTGCGTAATTTCCCGATTGTGGGGAGGATGCGGTATCGGTTTGAGAAATTGGGTGAATATTTCAGACAGTATTTTTTTGCACATGATCGTCAGGAAATGCCATTTAACCGTGCGACGCGGGCATGGGTTTACCGTACGGCAAAAGGCCTGGGTGGCTTACTGGGTTTTGGTTCAACCAACGATTTGCGTGAGCCGGGCTCGGTTATATTTGTGTCTGCTGCCTACGCCTTATTAGAAGAAGAATACACACCCACACCAAGCCGTATTATTGGCGCACAGTGTGAGCATCCCTTTGAAGCAAAATCCTTATTTAATATATCCGGCATGAGTTATGGCGCTATTTCTGCGGCGGCAGTTCGGGCATTGTCGAAAGGGGCGGGCAAAAGTGGTATCTGGATGAACACCGGTGAAGGTGGCTTATCACCTTATCATTTAGAAGGTAACTGCGATGTTATTTTTCAGGTGGGAACGGCCAAGTATGGTGTACGTGATAGTGATGGTAATTTAAGTGAGGAACGCTTGCGTGACGTTGCTCAGCATGTCAAAGCGTTTGAAATAAAAATGTCACAAGGTGCCAAGCCGGGTCGGGGCGGTGTCTTGCCGGGTAACAAAGTAACAAAAGAAATTTCAGAGATTCGTGGTATTCCGGTTGGGAAAGTGTCTAGCAGCCCCAATCGACACAAGGAAATCAAGTCACCGGATGATTTGCTCAATATGATAAACCGTATTCGCGAAGTAACCGGGTGCCCAGTGGGTTATAAAGCCGTGATTGGTTCTGAGGAGTCTGTTCGTGATTTATGCGAAGCGGTTCATCGCCGCGGTCAGGATTTTGCACCAGATTTTATAACCGTTGATGGCGGAGATGGTGGCACAGGGGCGGCGCCCCAACTTTTGGCTGACCATGTTGGTTTGCCATTGAACGAATCACTGCCTATGCTGGTTGATACGCTTATTGAATATGATTTAAAAGAGCGGGTAAAAGTGATTGCTTCCGGTAAGCTGGTTCATTCCGCAAAAGTAGCCTGGGCGCTATGCATGGGGGCTGACTTTATCGTTAGCGCACGGGGTTTTATGTTTGCCCTGGGTTGTATTCAGTCTATGCAGTGCCATGAAGACACTTGCCCAACCGGTATTACAACTCACAACAAGCGTCGACAACGGGGTTTGGTGGTAGCCGATAAAGCTGAGCGGGTTCATCAATATGCGCACTGGGTGAACCATGAAGTGAATGTGCTTGCACATTCCTGTGGCTTACCCAATGCACGTGATTTTAAACGTGAGCATTTACGTTTAGTTCTTAATCCGGGAACAAGCATGCCACTGGATGTCATGCACCCTTATCCGGGTGTTAAATTTCCTCTGCTGTAAGCAAGGATGGCGTTTTTTATTACTGCCGACTTGAATTTCCCAGCATTGCCCCTATTTATTATAAGACAACAGTTTTATCTATATTCCCCTTCGCTTGTGGTGGGCACAAAACTGTTGGGGTTTCCAAAGGGGTGCATACCCCGTTGATGATATATAATTGATTTTATGGGTGAGTGAGGTTTTTTAAAATGAGAATGGACAAACTAACAAGCAAATTTCAGATTGCGATTGCGGATGCGCAAAGCCTGGCCGTTGGCCGTGATCATGCCTATATTGAACCGGTTCATTTAATGACCGCCTTGCTGGATCAGGACGGTGGCAGTGTGCGCCATCTATTAATGCAAAGTGGCGTGAATGTAAATTTGCTACGTTCACAGTTAGGTGAAGCACTGGATAATTTGCCAACCATTGGCGATGCAACTGGTGAGGTTCACTTATCGAGTGACTTGTCGCGTTTATTAAACCTGACAGACAAAATTGCGCAGCAACGAAAAGATCAATACATTGCCAGTGAACTATTTGCTTTAGCAGCAGTGGGTGATAAAAGTTCGATTGGCGAGATGTTAAAAAAAGCCGGTGCGACTAAACAGGCATTGGAACAAACCATTGAACAAGTGCGTGGCGGTCAAACTGTTGATGATCCGAATGCAGAAGAACAACGTCAGGCACTTGAAAAATATACCATCGATTTAACCGAACGTGCCGAGCAGGGCAAACTCGACCCCGTTATTGGCCGTGACGATGAAATTCGCCGTTCAATACAGGTATTACAACGGCGGACTAAAAATAACCCCGTTTTAATCGGCGAGCCGGGCGTGGGTAAAACAGCCATCGTCGAAGGACTGGCACAACGTATTATTAATGGTGAAGTACCAGAAGGTTTAAAAAATAAACGTGTTTTGTCGCTTGATATGGGTGCATTAATTGCTGGTGCAAAATTTCGTGGTGAATTTGAAGAACGTTTAAAAGCGGTATTAACCGACCTTGCAAAACAGGAAGGTCAGGTTATTCTGTTTATTGATGAAATTCATACTATGGTGGGTGCCGGTAAAGCCGAAGGTGCGATGGATGCAGGTAATATGTTAAAGCCCGCTTTAGCGCGTGGCGAACTCCATTGCATTGGTGCAACCACTTTAGATGAGTATCGAAAATATATTGAAAAAGATGCCGCACTCGAACGACGCTTCCAGAAAGTACAGGTAAATGAACCTACGGTTGAAGATACCATTGCGATTTTACGTGGCTTAAAAGAAAAGTACGAAGTGCACCATGGTGTGGACATTACTGACCCTGCTATTATTTCTGCGGCAACGTTATCGCATCGTTATATTTCAGATCGGCAGTTACCGGATAAAGCGATTGATTTAATCGATGAGGCGGCCAGTCGTATTCGAATGGAAATTGATTCTAAACCCGAAGCAATGGATAAGCTGGACAGAAAGCTGATTCAACTTAAAATTGAACGTGAAGCCTTGTCAAAAGAAAAAGACAAAGCATCAAAAAGCCGGTTAGAAAAGCTGGAACAGGATATTAGTGTATTAGAAAAAGAATATGCCGAGCTGGATGAAATCTGGGTGGCCGAAAAAGCAGCCTTGCAGGGTTCGCAACATATTAAAGAACAACTGGAACGGGCCCGACTGGATTCCGATGCCGCAAAACGTGCCGGTGACCTGGCGCGCATGTCCGAACTGCAATACGGGCGTATTCCCGAACTTGAACAACAACTGGATATGGCTGCACAGGCGGAAATGCAGGAAACCAAGTTATTACGTAACTCGGTAACTGATGAAGAAATTGCAGAAGTGGTTTCTAAATGGACAGGTATTCCTGTATCAAAAATGCTTGAAGGCGAACGCGATAAATTATTGCGTATGGAAGATGAATTGCATTCACGTGTTATCGGGCAGGATGAAGCAGTTAAAGCGGTATCCGATGCGATCCGTCGCTCACGTGCAGGTCTGTCGGATCCCAATCGACCAAATGGTTCGTTTTTATTTTTAGGGCCAACTGGTGTGGGTAAAACAGAACTGACTAAAGCACTGGCGGAATTTTTATTCGATTCAGAAGATGCGATGGTGCGTATTGATATGTCTGAATTTATGGAAAAGCATTCCGTGGCACGTTTGGTGGGTGCACCTCCGGGTTATGTGGGTTATGAAGAAGGCGGTTACTTAACCGAAGCAGTCAGGCGCAAACCTTACTCGGTAATACTGCTTGATGAAGTTGAAAAAGCCCATCCTGATGTATTTAATATTTTATTACAGGTGCTGGATGATGGTCGTTTAACCGATGGCCAGGGTCGTACTGTTGATTTTCGTAATACGGTTATTGTGATGACATCCAATCTGGGTTCACAGCAAATTCAGGAATTATTATTGAATGACAGTGCCGGTGAAGTGAACTATAACGAAATTAAAGATGCGGTGATGGTAGAAGTTAGCCAGCATTTCAGACCTGAGTTTATTAACCGGGTGGATGATGCGGTTGTATTCCGACCATTGCAACAGGATCAAATTCGTGCAATTGCGAAAATTCAGGTTGATGAACTGGCCGCTCGTTTGGTTGACAGACAAATAGTGTTAACAACCACAGAGGCAGCAATGGATAAATTAGGCAAGGCTGGTTTTGACCCTGTTTATGGTGCGCGGCCTCTAAAACGGGCAATTCAACAGTTAGTTGAAAACCCGTTAGCACAGTCGATTTTGTCGGGTAAATTTTTGGCCGGTGATCACGTTGAAATCAATGTGAAGAACGATGAGATAACCTTTACAAAATTGAACAGCAAGGTATCGGCGGCTTAAAAACCGATTCAAGTGGGTTGGCGGGTGTGTTTCTTATTCAGAAACATGCCCGTTTTTCGTTATATATAGCCATCTTTTTCCTGTTTTCAAGATAAGTTCCTGCCAATTCTGTGAATTTAGCCCTAAATCATTCTGGTTTTTAGCCGATACAGTTATTAGAACGTAACCATATTACACGAGCCACTATGAACGCTGATATTATCAATCCATTTTTATCGTCTGTTGTTAATGTTTTATCCACAATGGCAATGTTAAAGGTTTCTCCGGGAAAGCCGAGTATCAAGAGCGATAATGTTTCACAGGGTGATGTTTCTGGAGTGATTGGTATGACCACGGAAACTGTGAATGGCTCGATGGCCATTACTTTTCCCAAGGAAGTCGTATTTGCAATCGTAAAAAAAATGTTGGGTGATACCGTCACTGAGGTAGATGATACGGTAACTGATCTTGTGGGTGAGTTAACCAATATGATAGTGGGTGGTGCCAAGGCGCAACTGGAAGAAAAAGGTTATGACATTGGTATGGCAACCCCGGTTGTTGTGACCGGTACGAACCATGAAATAGTACATAAAGCACAAGGCCAGAAAATTCTGATGCCGTTTAACAGTGAGTCGGGCCGGTTTTATGTTGAGGTTTGCTTTGACGGTTAGCTTGTATAGCTAGGGTGTAAAGTTTAAACTTTGTACTCGTTGATGTGCCTGTTTAATACGCTGTTCATCAAGGATTCCTTCTTTTTTTAACCTGTCCAGTTCTTTTAATTCAATGACCAGCATACGGCGTTTATCCATTCTGATATTCTGGCTGGCAGTTAGAATTCTTGCACGCATTTCATCTATAAATTTATCAAATATTTCCGGTGTGGGTTTATTGTATAAAAAAGTTAACAGGACACAGCCAGCATAGCGACTTCTGAATTCAGTTACATTTGGAGATCGATAATAAAACATAATTAGCGAAGCAATGGTGGCCAGTATAAAAATAACAATTAAGGGCATGAGCTTGCCAAGTAAACCGCTATTTATGTGGGCGCTTAAATAAAAAATATAAATAACAGTACTAATGAAAAAATAAAGTACTGCCGCTAACCATGCAATTGATATTTTGCGATGACGTACTGGCCAGGGTTCCAGCAAACCGAGATTAATGCTAAAAGATTTTTCTTCAACCAGATTGCTGGTTGTGACCTGAATATGTTTGTCATTAAAAATTTCAAACTGACGGGTCTCACTTTTAGCTTTACTTTTTTGATTAAGCTGTGAGTTGATGGTTTTATCAGGCATGGAATTCAGTTCTGTTATAAATTTGTGATATTTAATGCATACAATAGCAGTTATCTTACATGGATTTTAATTAAAGGTCTCAAAATAATACATAAATCACGAACTTTTTATTTGTTTGTTGTACTAAATCCTGTGGTGTTAATTTAGTCGTTATTGGTTTGAATAGTAGTATTTTTTAGCGATTACAAAATATTTTCGTTTAGTGGAGTATCAACAGTGTTAATTAAAAAAGCAGAGCAGATAAAGTCGTCAGAAATAACACCTAAAAAAATTTACCAGCAGCGCAGGTTGTTTCTGAAAACATCGGTAAATGCCGGTTTAGGCCTGGCTGCATCAGGTCTGCTTGCCACGCATGCAGCTGATGTTTTTGCTGGCTATGGCTTGAAACCACTTAAGCATGTTAAGAATACTAAATACAGCCTTGATGACGAACTGACTAAATATAAAGATATCACGACCTATAATAACTTTTATGAATTTGGTGCCAGCAAGTCTTCGCCTGCAGCGATAGCACATAAGTTAAACCCACAACCCTGGTCAATTAAAGTCGAAGGCCTTGTTGAAAAGCCGGCAACTTATCATCTGGAAGATCTTGTTAATGAGCAGACTCTTGAAGAAAGAATTTACCGCTTGCGCTGTGTCGAACGCTGGTCGATGGTTATTCCCTGGTTAGGTTTTCCTTTGGCTGAATTGATTAAAAAAGTAAAACCAACATCTAAAGCAAAATTTATTGAGTTCTCAACGTTGTATCGTCCTGAAGAAATGCAGGGGCAGCGTCGTGGTGTTCTGGCATGGCCTTACGTTGAAGGACTGCGTATGGATGAAGCAATGAACCCGTTAGCTTTTCTTGCGGTCGGTCTTTATGGTGAAGTTTTGCCCAACCAGAATGGTGCACCGATACGTTTGGTGGTGCCATGGAAATATGGTTTTAAAAGTATCAAGTCGATAGTCAAAATACGTTTTACTGAGCAACAGCCAGTCAGCAGTTGGACACGGTCTGCGCCACGCGAATACGGTTTTTATTCCAATGTTAATCCGGAGGTTGATCATCCACGCTGGAGTCAGCGACGTGAACGGCGTATAGGTGAGTTTTTTAAACGCAAAACGTTAATGTTTAATGGTTATGCCGATGAAGTTGCACATTTGTACAAAAACATGGATCTGAAAAAATATTTCTAGTATGAAGAACTCTTCAAAGTAACAAGGTAAAATGATGCGTTTGTTTAAAGTCAGTGTTTTTCTTTTATGCCTTGTTCCAATTAGTTTATTATTATATAAATTTTATATTGATGAACTGGGTGCCAACCCCTTCGAAGCGTTAACCCGACAAAGTGGGGAATGGACTCTGCGGTTTTTATTGATCACGTTAAGTTTGACACCATTAAAAAGACTACTTAATAAAAGCTGGCCATTAAAATTTCGCCGCATGCTGGGCTTGTATACATTCTTTTATGCCTCCATCCATCTTTTAACCTATATCTGGTTTGATCAGTTTTTTGACTGGTCTGAAATCTGGCTGGATATTGTTAAACGCCCCTTTATAACAATTGGTATGTTGTCATGGTTTATTCTTTTGCCCTTAGCCGTTACTTCAACTCGAGGTATGAAAAAACGGTTGGGGCGCTATTGGAAAAAATTGCATCAGGCTGTTTATTTGATTGGGGTGCTGGTTCTATTACATTATTTTATGCTGGTAAAAGCCGATTATTGGTGGCCGATTCTTTATAGTTTGATTTTTATCAGTCTAATGGTGTTTCGGGTTTCGTATACTCGGTGGCGCATGAGTGGTGTGTTTGGGTTTAAAATGTTGCGGCGACAGGGAATAAAGCCCTGAATAAGTGCATGGAATATTAGGGCAGTCTTATATAGTGCAGTTTGCACATCGCTTTATTCTTCTTCGGTTTCAATGTGTTTAAATTTTGGCTTTTTCAGGCCGTGCTAGTTATAATCCTACGAAAATACAATAATACATGTGTGTGAAATATTAAGCTCATATTCGCACCTCATTTAGCAGATTTTATAACTACGCAAGACACCGTAGAGGAGAACCGAATGTCGATTAACCGTCGTGAATTTATTCAAGTTATGGGTATGGCTGCAGCTGCAGGCATGGTACCGGGTTGCAGCAAGTCAGATTCAGAAAGCAAGTCTGCGGGCAGTGCGGCAGGTAAGTCGCCTGAAGATATTTATAATATCCCCAAATTTGGTAATGCCACTGTAATGCATTTTACAGATTGCCATGCTCAACTTAATCCTATTTATTTCCGTGAACCTAATGTTAATCTGGGTATTGGCGGCAGTTTCGGTAAACCCCCCCACCTGGTTGGTGAAAAGCTGCTAAACCACTTTGGTATTAAACCGAATACGCTTGAAGCACATGCTTTTACCTATTTAGGCTATGATCAGGCCGTTAAAAAATACGGTGCCGTGGGTGGTTTTGCGCATTTACGTACTTTAGTTAAAAAGTTACGTGCAGAAATGGGTCCTTCACTGTTAATTGATGGTGGTGATACATGGCAAGGGTCCTATACAGCCTATAAGTCACGTGGTACCGATATGGTGGGTGCCTGTAATTTACTGGGTGTGGATGTAATGACCGGCCATTGGGAATTCACTTATCATGATACTGAAGTGATTAAAAACATAAAAGATTTTAATGGTGATTTTGTCTGTCAAAATGTTTTTGTAAAAGATGATGCAGCATTCGATTATAAATTTGAAGATTTCGAAGATTTCAACGAAAACACTCAACGTGCATTTAAACCTTATACAATGAAAGATTTAGGTGGTGTGCGAGTTGCGGTGATTGGTCAGGCATTTCCATATACACCTATAGCGAATCCACAACGCTTTATTCCGGATTGGTCATTTGGTATTCGTGAGTCAGAAATGCAAAACACGGTTGATATGGTGCGTGAAAAAGAAAAACCGGATTTAGTGATTGTTATTTCACATAACGGCATGGATGTGGATCTGAAAATGGCATCACAGGTAACCGGTATTGATGCTATCTTTGGTGGTCATACCCATGATGGTATTCCGCAGCCAACGGTTGTGAGCAATAAAGCCGGTAAAACACTGGTAACCAATGCTGGCTCTAATGGTAAGTTCCTTGGCGTGATGCAGTTTGATGTTAAAAATGGCAAGTTGCAGGACTTCCGCTACCGGTTAGTACCAGTGTTCTCTAAAATGCTCGAAGCAGACAAGGAAATGCAGGCTTATATTGATAATGTACGTAAGCCTTATTTGCCGATGCTGACTGAAGAATTAGCGGTTGCAGAATCTACCATGTATCGACGTGGTAATTTCAACGGTACCTTCGACCAGATTATTTGTGATGCTTTGCGTATTGTTAATGGCGCTGAAATTTCCCTGTCACCAGGCTTCCGTTGGGGTACAACCGTTCCTGAAGGGCAGGTAATCACCATGGATAACGTGATGGATCAAACCTGTTTAACCTACCCTGAAACGTATGTTCGCCCAATGGCTGGTTCGGATCTTAAACTTATTCTGGAAGATGTTGCCGATAATATTTTCAATACCGATCCTTACTATCAGCAAGGTGGTGATATGGTGCGTTTGGGTGGTCTTGATTATACTATTGATCCGCATAAATCCATTGGTAACCGTATTACCGAAATGCGTTTAGATGATGGCACTGTTATTGAAGCAGATAAAAAATACAGTGTTTCAGGTTGGGCAACGGTTGGATCTAAAGGGCCGGGTGCACCTATCTGGGATGTGGTTGCTGAATATTTGCGTGATGAGAAAGTTGCCAAAATTGGCAAGTTCAACACACCTAATATTGTGGGCATGCAGAATAATCCGGGTATGAAAGATTACCTGGGTGCGACTAGCTAATCGTTCTTTTTAGTTAGAGAAAAGCGCTGGCTGAGAGGCTGGCGCTTTTTTTATGTATTTTTTTAACCATGAATGCATTATTTCCCGGATTACATTTCATCCGGGCTACTCACTAAATACAAAAATACCATCATTAAGGTATCGTTTTAGCCGGAATAGCACTTTTTGAGGCAGGTTCTTCCTGATGTCCTTCGTGGTTAATCTTTTATTTTAAGATCATTCGCTAACTTTTGTGTTAATTCTAAATCAGTTACTGTTTGCTGCTGTTGCCATAAATCAATTTGTGGTTCAACAAGCGAGGCCATCATTTCAATATGTTCATCTGAGTCATTCAGCGCGGGAATGTAGTGATAGTTCTCGCCACCCGCATTGATAAAAATTTCTCTGTTTTGCATATTAATTTCTTCAAGTGTTTCAAGGCAGTCTGCTGAAAAACCGGGGCAGACAATGTGTACATTTTTAATGCCTTGTTCAGCCCATTGCAATAAGGTTTTATCGGTATAAGGCGTAAGCCACTGTTCAACCCCCATGCGGGACTGGAAGCTAATAGCCCATTGTTGTTTGTTAAGCCCCAGCTCTTCTGCCAGTAACCGTGCTGTTTTCTGGCATTCACAAAAGTAAGGATCACCGGCGGCAAGGTAAGACTTTGGCAGACCATGAAACGAGAGTAATAATTTTTCAGGCTGAGCCTGTTGCTGCCAGGTAGCACGGATTGAATTGGCCAGTGCTTTTATATATTGGGGTTTGTCATGGTAGTGATTGATAAACTCAAGTGTCGGCAAAAAACGCCAGCCCTTAAAAGTATCGGCAAGGGCATCAAAAATAGAAGCCGTGGTGGTTGCGGAATATTGAGGGTATAAAGGCAGCACAATAATTTTGTCGACATTATCTTTTTTTAGTAAATCTAGTGCCTGTTTAATTGAGGGTTTTCCATAACGCATGCCCAATGCAATGGATATGTTCTTCTGTTTTGAGTCGAAAAGCTGTTGTAGTTTTTTTGTTTGTTGCTCGCTGATACTCAGCAACGGTGAACCTTGTTCTGTCCATATTTGCTGATAAGCATGGGCGGCTTTGCGGGGGCGAAGGCGTAATATAACACCATGTAAAACCAGCCACCAGAGCCAGCGGGGTTTATCAATAACGCGTGGGTCACTTAAAAACTCATCCAGATAGCGGCGTATCGCTGAGGTGGTGGGTGCGTCAGGTGTACCAAGGTTAACCAGTAAAATGCCGGTTTTAAAGGGCTGAGCGTGGTTAAAGGATGGTTTTTTATCAGACGACATAAGCTTTAATTCTACTGTTAGCGCCAGACAGATGCAAACAGCTAGATGCAAATATACAGATAGACTGATGCCGGTTATAGTAATTAATCGCAGTGTGATAGCTATCACAGCTAAGTTAGTTATTAGGCGTATTCTCTGTGTTCTTATTCATATCGAGAGGATGCATTATGAAAATTACTTTAAAACGAAATTTACTGGCACTATTCGCATTAGTGTTTGTGTCACAGCCCGCCTTTGCAGAAGGCATGCCCGGCTCTACGGGAAGCAACATGCCACAAAGCAGTCACACAGGTATGGCTGAAAATATGGATACCAAAGACGCGGGTTCTGATAAAGGTATGAACCAGAATGACCAGAGCCAGAATGATCAGAACCAGAGTGCTGATACTTCGAATATGGGCATGACAACAACCCCACCTGAAAATACACCCGCAGCACAACCTGCAGCAGCAACGGAAGAAATGGCAGGCTTTTCGCGTGGCACCGTTGCCCGTTCTGTTTTTACAACACTGGTCGATAACCGGGAACCGGTTGATAAAGTACAGCAAGTACCGCAACAAAAAAATGATATTATTTATTTTACTGAACTCCGGGATATGTCAGGCCAAACGGCAAAGCACCGCTGGGAATTTAAAGGTAAAATTATTTCGGAAGTGAAATTTAATGTGCGTGGTCCACGCTGGCGTGTTTGGTCTAAAAAAAGTTTTGCACCCGGTTGGGCAGGAGACTGGAAAGTTTCGGTTATTAATGGTGTTGGTGAAGTTATTTCAGAAGAGGTGATTGCCTATGCGGAACCTGCTGCGGGAATGATGAATACAGACAATGCAATGGACGCAAATCAAATGAATACAACGCCGGAAGCGAACAACTCAATGCCATCGGGTGTTGCTGCACCTGATGCGGTTACAGCAGAGTAATTAATTATATATCGTCAACGGGGAGAGCTTTATTTCTCCCCACCGGAAACCCCAATGGCTTTATGTCCGCCAGGCGGATAGGGAAATTAGATTTTATAAGCAAAAAATGCTCCAGTTTTATGGGGCATTTTTTTTGTGTGTAATATTATAGTCTTAGCTAGTTGAATTAAATTTATAGATGAAGTGTTAAATTTTTGGCTGTTAATATTCACACTGCAAGCGTAATAAAAGCATGCTAGGGTTAAATTACATAGGTTATATTGTTCAAAAATTTATAGGGGGATTGGGTTATGACAACACCATTTGAACCAACTGTTGGGCAATGGTATCAGGATGACGAACAGCGTATTTTTGAAGTGGTTGCCTGGGATCTTGATGGGATAGAAATTCAGTATTTCGATGGCGATGTGGATGAGTTTGATATGGAAGTCTGGTACATGTTAAATATTCTTCCGGCGGACGAGCCGAATGATGGCAGTGGACCTTTTGATGAGCTTGAAAGTGATGAACTTAGTCATTTGCAAAATGATTATTCACCGGTTAGCTGGCGTTACCATTAAAAACCAGTTTTAACTCGGCGAGTCATTTTTATCAGGCATTAATTTTTTTGTATTTAATACGGTGTGGCTGTTTGTAATCATCACCAAGTCGGCGTTTTCGATCGGCTTCATAATCGGCATAGTTACCTTCAAACCAGACAACTTTACTGTCGCCTTCATAGGCCAGTATGTGAGTCGCTATGCGATCTAAAAACCAGCGGTCATGCGAAATAACTACCACCGAGCCGGGGAAGTCTAAAATCGCTTCTTCTAATGCGCGCAGGGTTTCTACGTCTAAATCATTAGTGGGTTCGTCAAGTAGTAACAGATTGCCACCACTACGTAATAATTTTGCGAGATGCACCCGGTTACGTTCACCACCGGACAAATCCCCAACACGTTTTTGCTGGTCACTGCCCTTAAAGTTAAACCGGCCAACATAGGTTCGGGAAGGTACAACATAAGTGCCAATGGTAATGTTGTCCGAGCCGTCAGAAATTTCTTCCCAAACGGTTTTATCGCTGGCGAGTGTATCGCGTGATTGATCGACATAAGCAATTTGAACCGTTTCACCAATACGCAAACTGCCGCTGTCTGGCTGTTCTTCACCTGCAAACATTTTAAACAGTGTTGTTTTACCTGCACCGTTGGCACCGATAATGCCAACAATACCACCACGTGGTAAGTTAAAGCTCAGGTCTTCAAACAGCAGTTTGTCACCAAAGGCCTTTGAAATAGATTCAGCTTCAACCACCAGATCACCCAACCGCGGACCGGGTGGAATATACAGGCCATGGGTTTCACTGCGTTGCTGGTATTCTTTTGATGATAGTTCTTCAAAACGCGCCAACCGTGACTTGCTTTTAGCATGGCGTCCTTTGGGGGCTGTTTTAACCCATTCCAGTTCGGCCTTTATGGCTTTAAGTCGGGCAGACTCCTGTTTTTTCTCAGTTTCCAGCCGTTTTTCTTTTTGTTCCAGCCAGGATGAATAATTGCCTTCCCATGGAATACCATGGCCACGATCCAGCTCTAGAATCCAGCCGGCCACATTATCAAGAAAATAACGGTCATGGGTTACTGCAACCACGGTGCCGCTGTAATCGTGTAAAAAGCGCTCCAACCACGCGACTGATTCCGCATCAAGGTGGTTGGTCGGTTCATCCAGTAACAGCATATCGGGGTTAGAAAGCAGTAAGCGGCACAAGGCGACGCGGCGACGTTCACCGCCTGATAGTGTCGAAACATCCGCCTCCCATGGGGGAAGACGCAGTGCATCCGCGGCAATATCCAGCTTTCTGTCGAGCTCCCATGCACCAGCAGAATCAATCGCATCCTGTAGTTTTGCCTGCTGAGCAAGCAGGTCATTCATTTCATCATCGGACATCGGCTCTGCAAACTTCATGCTGATGTCATTAAATTCATTGAGCTGGTCGATAATTTCCTGAACCCCTTCTTCCACGTTACCACGCACGTCTTTGTCAGGGTTGAGTTGGGGCTCCTGTGGCAGGTAGCCGACATTAATGCCTGCTTGTGGCCGGGCCTCACCTTCGTAATCTTTATCAATACCAGCCATAATACGAAGTAGTGTGGATTTGCCCGAGCCATTTAAACCCAGAACACCAATTTTTGCACCGGGGAAAAAAGATAAAGAAATATCTTCCAGAATTTTTCGTTTAGGCGGAACAATTTTTCCAACTTGATTCATGGTGTAAATGTATTGCGCCATTATTTTTATGCCTTTTTTGTCGTTAAATTGCAACGTTGATACTAACATTTTGTATATTTAAAATGCACCATATTTCAAGGCTTTGATTTATATGGTTTTTTCCTGGTTTTTGCTGTAAGGTTAAGTATTCCGTATTTCTGCCGATATACGTCATTAATAAAAAAAATTTAGGAGTTGTTTGCTGTGAAGAATAACCTCCCTGTTAATGATACTGAACATGAATTAGATGATAATGGTGTTATTATTTCTGCTACGGATTTAAAGGGTGCGATTGTGCGCACCAATGAAACATTTAAGTCCATTAGTGGTTTTAGTGATGATGAGCTGCTTTATAAAAACCACAATGTGGTTCGTCATCCTGATATGCCGCCAGCTGCTTTTGCTGACTTATGGGCTACGCTTAAAGATGACAAATCCTGGATGGGAATTGTTAAGAACCGTTGCAAGAATGGTGATTATTATTGGGTTGATGCGTTTGTTACTCCCTTATTAGAAAATGGGAAAATATCTGGTTACAACTCCACGCGGGTTAAAGCCGAAAAGGAGTCAATTAACCGAGCCAAAAAACTTTATCAGGCAATTTGGGCAAATCGATTTAAATTGCCAAAATTTAAACCGGATTATGCAGTTAAACTAACCGGATTGTTTAGTAGCTTGCAGTTTATTGCGCTAGCCAGTTTGTTCTTTACCGGTCAACTACCAATGCTAATAGCAATAGCTGTTTGGGTACTGACTAGCGTGCTGAGTTATTTTTTTGCAAAAATGTTATTAAAGCCGATAGCAACATTAGCGGCACAGGCTCGGGCACTTATACATAATCCATTGGCTCAATATATTTATACAGGGCGACATGACGAAGCAGGGCAGATCGAGCTATCGAGAAAAATGCTTGCTGCCCTGAATCGTACTAACCTTAAACGTCTGGATGAAGTGAGTGGAAAACTGACGAGTCACGCGATGGACGCAACAGATCTGGTAGGGGACACACGTAAAGGGATCCAGAGACAGTTATCTGAAATTGAACAAGTTGCGACGGCGATGAATGAAATGACAGCGACAGTGGAAGAAGTTGCGCGTAATACTCAAAGTGCGTCAGAGGCGGCGAATAATGCAAATGAGCAAGCCGGTATTGGTGTCGCTAAAATTTCTGCGACGGTACAGGTAATCGAATCATTGTCGGCCGATATTAAAGAAACAGAGCAATCTATTCAGGAATTGGCCGATAATAGTGTTGAAATTGGCTCGGTACTGGATGTGATTAAAGGTGTGGCAGAGCAAACCAATTTACTGGCATTAAACGCTGCTATTGAAGCCGCGCGGGCGGGTGAACAAGGGCGGGGTTTTGCAGTGGTTGCAGATGAAGTACGAACTTTGGCAAGTAGAACTCAGGAATCAACGAAAGAAATCCAGATGATGATTGAGAAAATCCAGCAGGGAACCCAAAGTGCAGTGGGTAAAATGGCCGATGTGCGGCAACGTTCTAACGAAGGGATGGAAAATGTGGTGACTTCATCCGATGCGATTCAGGAGATGAAAAAGGCCGTTGAAACAATGAGTAGCCTGAATATACAAATTGCCAGTGCGGCTGAAGAACAAAGCGTAGTGAGCGGGACGATTGCTGAGAATATTGAAAATATTAGCATGGTTTCGCAATCAACAGATACAACGGCAACTGAAATGTTAGCAACCACGCAACATTTTGTCGGTCTTGCTAGTGATATCCATAATATGATTAATCAGTTTGAAGAATCGATAAGATAAAAATATCTTGTAAAATCAATTTGTTATATATTCATATTTGTGTTGCAATGGAATCTATTTAATAGTGGGTACTTCCTGTTTGTGTTAATCCTTGCTAATATACTGGCATTAAATTCTTTCAATATCGTTATAGATATAATCAATAATTAATATGGGGTTCAATTATCATGGCTGATCGACGCTTACAGGTCTTTCACACAGTCGCTCGCTTGCTCAGTTTTACCAAGGCAGCAGATGAACTTCATATGACACAACCCGCAGTGACATTTCAGGTTCGCCAGCTAGAAGAGCAGTTCAACACCCGCTTGTTTGACCGAACCCATAACCGCATTAGTTTAACCGATGCCGGGCATCGTGTTTTTGAATCTGCCGGAAAGATATTTCAGTTGTACGCCGAAATGGACAACTCTGTTCGCGAGTTAACGGGCGATATCAGTGGTATTTTAATATTGGGTGCCAGCACAACCATTGCGGAATACATGTTGCCAGTATTACTGGGTGACTTTAAAGAGAAGTTTCCTGATGTGGTTATCCGTTTAAAAGTAGCGAATACTGACGGTATTGTTTCTCAGGTTGAGAATAATATGATTGACCTTGGTGTAGTTGAAGCACCAGTGAGCAACAAGAATCTGGTGGTTGAAAAATGTCGTGAAGATGAATTAGTGCTGATTGTGCCACTGAACCATGAACTGGCCAATAATGATGTTGTTTCTTTGGCTGAAATTACCAAATATCCTTTTATTTGCCGGGAAGAAGGTTCCGGTACGCGTGAGGTAATGATAGAAAGCATGAACGCAGCAGGCATTAGCAATACTGACCTCAGTGTTTCAATGGAACTTGGTAGCCTGGAAGCAATAAAAGGTGCCGTAGAAGCAGGCATGGGTGTTTCTGTTTTATCCAGTGCCACTATAGTGAAAGAGTTGAAGTTGGGCACCCTGGTTGCTATTAAACTTGACCCGCCTTTAACTCGCCCATTTTCTTTTGTGCATCAGAAGCAAAAGTTCAGAGTGCGGGCAATGGATGAATTGCTTAATTTTGCGCGTAACTATTGCACTGATCACCCATAAGATAAAAGGAAACGCTCTTGAAAAAGAGTGAAACAAAACTTCTCAATCAATTTAGAGCCTTGCCTGAAGAAGCACAGCGTTCGGTTATTCATTTTTGTGACTTTCTGAGTTCACAACATCCGCCCACCACTAACGAAATTGCCCAGCCTAAAGATATTGCTCGCCCGGCTGGCGAGTCGGTTGTTTTAGCCATGCGGCGTTTATCGGAAACGTATTTTATGCTGGATAACGATAATATATTGACAGCAGCATCAGCATTGATGTCGCAGCATATTCTACAGGGGCGCGAAGCAGTTGAAGTGATTGACGAACTTGAAACGTTATTCGAAAAATATTATAACGAACTGGTAGCTGCAAATAAAACAGATGCAGATGATGACAGGGGTGACGCTAATGCTTAAAACATTAGGTGATTGGTTCCACCGTTACTTGTCCGACCCGCAAGCGGTTGTTTTAGCTCTGTTACTTGTTATTGGCTTTACGATTATTATCACAATGAGTGATATGTTAATGCCTGCGCTTGCGGCACTGGTTATTGCCTATTTGCTGGAAGGCCTGGTCAGGTTTATGCAAGTATATAATGTGACCCGGTTTCGTGCTGTTATTCTGGTGTTTTCACTGTTTATTGCCTTTCTGATTTTCTTCTTTGGTGGGCTGGTTCCCCTGGTTTCATCGCAGTTAACAGAATTTGTTAAAGAAGTGCCTAATTATATAAGCTTTGCACAACAAGCATTGCTGCAATTACCCCAGCATGTCTCTTACATTAGTGACACTCAAATTCGGGAAATTATGGCTGTTGTGAATAAAGAAATAGCAGGCTTTGGGCAAACAATTGTAACCGGAACATTGTCGTCCATTCCCGGTCTTTTAACACTTGTGGTCTATGCCATTTTGGTGCCTTTGCTGGTTTTCTTTTTCCTGAAAGATAAGGATGTTTTATTGAAATGGTGTTCGTCATTTTTGCCACAACAACGTGATTTAATGTCGGGTGTATGGGATGAAGTTGACCAGCAAATTGGTAACTATATTCGAGGCAAGGTCTGGGAAATTTTTATTGTTGGCATTGCGACCTACATTGTTTTTGCTATCTTTGGTTTAAAATATGCCCTGTTACTAAGTGCCGTGGTTGGTTTGTCAGTTTTAATTCCATATATTGGTGCAACGGTTGTGAGTATTCCGGTTGCTGTGATTGCCTATTTTCAATGGGGAATCTCAAGTGATTTCTGGTACTTGATTATTGCTTATTTTGTTGTACAGGCACTTGATGGCAATGTGCTGGTGCCGCTGCTATTTTCCGAGGTGGTTAATCTGCATCCGGTTGCCATTATCTTAAGTATTCTGGTTTTTGGTGGGTTGTGGGGTTTCTGGGGGGTATTCTTTGCCATTCCGCTAGGTACGTTAGTGAATGCATTGTTAATTGCATGGCCCAGAATAGGGCGGGAAGAGCCGCAGCCAGTTTGATTTTTTTACCACTTTGCTTAACCACAAAGGACACGAAGAGCACAAAGAAAATCAAAAGATTTTAATTGTAGGTGGATATAATAAATATTTTTTCGTTGTGCTCTTCGTGTCTTTAGTGGTTAATTATTTTTTGATTTTATTATAAAACTTCAGAAGAGTAATCTGCCAGTCGTGACCGTTCGCCTCGCATTAAGGTAATATGGCCACTGTGTTGCCAGTTTTTAAATCTGTCCACTACATAGGTTAGCCCTGAGGTAGTTTCGGTCAGGTAAGGTGTGTCAATCTGGGAAACATTTCCCAGGCAAACCACTTTTGTATTTGGTCCTGCACGGGTAATAAGCGTTTTTAACTGTTTGGGGGTTAAATTTTGTGCTTCATCAATAATAATAAAACGGTTAAGGAAAGTCCGGCCGCGCATAAAGTTAACTGAACGGATTTTGATGTGTTTGCTGATCACATCATTGGTTGCTGCGCGTCCCCATGAACCGCCTTCTTTATCTGTTTGGGTGAGCACCTCAAGATTGTCCATTAATGCGCCCATCCACGGGGTCATCTTTTCTTCTTCAGTGCCCGGTAAAAAACCAATATCTTCGGCTACCGGCACGGTAACCCGGGTCATAATAATTTCGCTGTAAATTTCGCTTTCAATGGTTTGTTGTAAACCGGCTGCCAGTGTAAGCAGTGTTTTGCCGGTACCTGCTATTCCCATCAGAGAAACAAAATCAATATCCGGGTTCATTAACAAATTCAGTGCAAAATTCTGTTCCTGATTTCGGGCTTTAATTCCCCATATTGAATTATTGGGTTTAGTGTAGTCTTGGGTTGTTTCAATAATGGCACTGTCTTCATCTATCGCATGAACCCGGTAGCTGTCTTTTTTGTGGTTATTGTTATTATATATAAAACTGTTTACCGTCCAGTCTTTTACATCCGGGCCGGTTACTTTATAGAAAGTGTGGCCTTCTTCAACCCATGAATCCATTTTGCTGGAATGGTTTTCCCAGAAGCTGTCATCGAGCTGGTGCAGTCCGGTATACAGAAGATCAGCATCTTCAAGTACTTTGTCATTAAAATATTCTTCTGAATGAAGGCCTAGTACAGAAGCCTTTATACGCATATTGATATCTTTAGATACCAGGGTGATGGTTGTTTTGGGTAGTGTTTTTGCCAGGGCAACAACCGTGTTTAAAATAGTATTATCGGGTGAGTGGCTGGGCAGGTAGTCCGGTAGTTTAGAGTTATAGGCCTGTGTTTGAATAAACAATTTACCGTAAACAATATCACTATCTTTTGACGGATTCAGGTCTAGTGGCAAACCCCTGCTAATATTATTTGAGCCGTGTTTTAGTATTAAATCATCAAGAAAACGGCTGGCTTGCCTTGCATTGCGTGCAACTTCCGAGTTGCCTTTTTTATTTGCATCCAGTTCTTCCAGCACCATCATTGGAATAAATATATCGTGTTCCTGAAAGCGGAACAGTGCTGTTGGGTCATGCATGAGTACATTTGAATCAAGTACGAAAAGACGTTTTGCTGATTCCACTGTGGTTATTATTTCTCTTTGTTTTGTTTGTTTAATGCTTTTACGGCTTCAAGCACTTCGTCTACGTGGCCAGCTACTTTTACTTTTCGCCACTCCTGGCGTAATTTGCCTTTCTTATCAATTAAAAAAGTACTGCGTTCGATACCACGTACTTTTTTACCGTACATGTTTTTCATTTTAATGACATCGAATAGTTTACAAAGTATTTCATCCGGATCTGAAAGTAAATCAAATTTGTATCCTTGTTTGGCTCTGAAATTTTCATGTGACTTTATGCTGTCACGCGATACACCCAGAATAATGGTTTGTTGGCGTTTGAATTTAGCTAAACTGGCTTGAAAGTCGATACCTTCCTGTGTGCAACCAGGGGTGCTGTCTTTAGGGTAAAAATAAATAACAACGTTATTGTCTTTAAGTGAAGCAAGAGAAATGTTTTTGTCACCTGTTGCAGCAAGTGTAAATTTTGGAACGGTTTTATTCAATTCAGCAGTTGGCATGGTCGTATGGATTCTATTGTTAATGTATTTTTAAGGGCTCAATAATGGAGTCGAGGTTGAGTTCATCACTAAATTCCAGGAAATCTTCGCGTAAACCGGGTATATGCATGGTTGTGGGGATTTCGATGGTTATTGTCAATGCAAACATTTTAGTACCAGTGTGTGCTGCGTTAAAACTATCTGTCTGCAGATCGTGAATATTAATTTTTCGGTTATAAAAAAAGTCTGTTACCTTGTGAACAATGCCGGGGTTATCAAGCGCAAGCACTTCAACGGAATAAGGGATAGCGGCTTGCTGATTGCTGCGTTGCTCAGTGTGTTTAACCAGCAGAGTGAGGTTTAATTTATCCTGCAGCCCCGGAAGAGTTTGCTCCAGCTTGGCAATGTTATTCCATTGCCCTTCGATTAACATAATAAGAGCAAACTCACCACCAAGCAGGCTCATGCGAGATTCACAAATGCTGCATTGTTGCTGGGTAATGGCCTCGGTTAAACTGGCAACCAGACCGGGACGATCTTCACCCAATGCGGTAATAACAAGTAAATTTTTATTGTTCGCGTCTGTGTGGGCTGTTTCTAAAACCATAGGCTAATGTTGAAGTGTTTTACCTGTGTTTGTCAACAATATCCTGCTTTAATATTTGTTGATGTTATTTGTATTATTTTGCGCGCTTTTGGTATTAAAGCACAGTGTGTTCTGGCTGTAATTTACCAATAGCGGGTTTTATTGCTCCATTGACTGTTTTGGTCAGGATTTAGTTTTTAGTGGATTATTACTGGATTTGCTTTAGCCCGGCCTGTTGAATATTAGTTTAGTATAAACAATAGCTTATGCTGCATTAGCTTAAATCCCAGCATGTTTAAATCTGTGGTTTTACTTGAGTTTGGAGGCACTCACAAGTAGTATGTGCGATTCGAATTTTGGGCTTTAAAGTGGAGTAAAATATGTCTTCAAATGTAATTCAAGGGAGTATTGTGGCCTTGGTTACGCCGATG